>NZ_JACVUD010000052.1:0-29372 GCF_016624905.1 Stenotrophomonas sp. S49
CCCCCCCCCCCCCCCCCCCCCCCCCCCCCCCCCCCCCCCCCCCCCGGGGGGCCCCCCCCCCCCCCCCCCCCCCCGCCACAGGCGCTGCTCGATGCGCTCATCCGTGCCCACGCACGCGGCGCACGCATCACCAGCATCTGCTCCGGCGCGTTCGTGCTGGCCTGGGCCGGCCTGCTCGACGGCCGCCAGGCCACCACACACTGGCGGCTGACCGACACCCTCGCCCGCGAATTCCCGCGCGTGCAGGTGCGCGACGATGTGCTTTACGTCGATACCGGCGACATCATCACCTCGGCCGGTTCGGCCACCGGCATGGACATGATGCTGCACATGGTGCGCAAGGATTACGGCGCGCGCGTCGCCAATCTGGTCGCCGAACGCCTGGTGCTGGCACCGTGGCGCGATGCCGAGCGCAGCCAGCGGGTCAGCCGGGCCATTCCCAATGGCGAACCCACCCGGTTGGCCAAGCTGATGGAATGGATGCGCCGCAACATCCGCGATGCGCACTCTCTGGCCAGCCTGGCCGAACAGGCCGCACTGAGCCAGCGCACCCTGCAGCGGCAGTTCCTGGAAGCCACCGGCCTGTCGCCCATCGATTGGCTCATCCGCGAGCGCGTGGCGTTTGCCCGCGAGCTGCTGGAAACCACCGACCGGCCGTTGCAATGGGTGGCCGAACAGGCCGGGTTCGGGTCGCAGGAATCGTTCCGCCGGCACTTCCGCGGGCTGGTGGATGCCAGCCCAACGGAATACCGCTGCCAGCATCGTGGGGCGGTCAGTGCGGATCGGCTGGTGGGGTGCTGATTACCGCACGCCAACGCGCGCAGCTCGCGAACGAATCTGCCAGCACTGCGCAGCGAACCCGAGCACGAACACCACTGCGCAGCACAGCAGTACCTGCAGCACGACCGGTGCCAACGGCGCAGCCGCAATCGGGTGCCCCACCGGCAAACGGGTAAGCGTTTCATTGGTGCCCGGCACCAACGACAACAGGAAGCTGAAGGACAGCGCGAACGTGGACAGATACGGCGCCAGACGCCCCAACACGCGCAGGCGTCCCGCCAGAACACCGCCAAAGGCGATCAGCAGCACGATCACCCCAAACGCATGGCCCGGGTTCAGCCCACCCGTACTGGATACGGTGAATGCCGTCGCCACTGACAGCACCAGACCGACCAGATAGACCTTGCCTGAGCGAGTGGAAGGGTCGATCGCGCGATGGCGGATAAAGCTGTAAAGCCCGGCCAGGACAGGAATCAGGCTGACGGCCGTATGGATTGCGCCGAGGATGGACAGTGGGTGTGCCATGAAGAACTCCGGACTCTATATGAACCTACTAGTAGGTAGGTGTAATGGACAAATGAAAGGCCTGCGCAGCCGCAGGCCCACCACACAACTCTCAGGCTGCCGCGCTTACCCGCGCGATAGCCAGGCGCGCCAGCGTCGCGAACGTGGCCGCGTCACCAAAGCCACGCGCGGCCAGCATCGCGCCATGCACCGACGACATGAAGGCCTTGGCCTCGTCGGCCGCCGAGCCTTGCAGGCGCAGTTGCCCCTGCGCCGCGCCTTTTTCCAGGGTGAGGGTCAGCCAGCCGCTCAGATCCTCGAAATGGCCGCGTACTTCATCGGCGATCTCTGTCGGAATCAACGGCGCCTCGGCCGCCAACATCGCGCAGATGCAGAACGACGACGTACCGCCGGCAATACAACTTGACCAGTAGTCCACGTAAGCGTTCAGTTCCTTCAGCGGATCGCCCAACTGCCGGTCCAGCAGCGCCAGACCTTCGCGGGCTTCTGCCCGGTACAGCACCACCACCGTGCGCACCAGGTCCGCCTTGCTGGGGAAGTGGTGGTGGATGCTGGCCTTGCTGATGTTCACCCGCGCCGACACGTCGGCATAGCTGAAACCGTTGTAACCACCGGCTTCCAACAGCGATCGGGCATGGGCCAGAATTTCCAGCGCTTTCGGGGAGAGCTGCTCTTTCATGCCGCTTAACCTACTAGTTGGTAGACGCCACTGTCAAGTGAGCCGCTGCGCTCGCCGGGCGTGGCCCGGCGCTACCGGTGGGTGATGGGTATTGCACCGCCATGCACAGCGGCCCCTCAATGCGACGACACAAACACCGCACCCTCCACCGGCGCGGGCAGCGCGAAACTGCGGCGCATGCGTGCAACCTCAGCTGCCGGCGGTAACCCGAACAGCCGCTTGAACTCGCGGTTGAACTGCGAGGGGCTGGCATAGCCCACCGCCAGCGATGCCGCTTCTGCAGTCATCGCCTGCCGCAGCATCAGCAGCCGCGCCTGGTGCAGCCGGGTGGACTTCACGTACTGCATGGGCGAAGTGCCGGTAATGCTGCGGAAATGCTCGTGGAAGGTCGCCACGCTCATTTCGGCTTCGGCGGCCAGTGCATCCACATCCAGCGCGGTGGCATAGGCGGCGTGGATATGCCGCAGCACCTTGCCGATGCGCCCGAAGCGCCCGCGCATTGCCAACGCTTCGCGCATGGCCGCGCCCTGCGCGCCGGTCAGCACGCGGAAATACAGCTCGCGCACCAGCGATGGCCCCAGCACATCTGCTTCCAGCGGGTCGGCCAAGGCCTCCAGCAGACGCAGCACGGTGGCCTGCAGGGCGCCCTGCATCGGGCTGGCCATCATGCTCTGCGCGGGCGTTTCGCCGCTGCCCGCGCGCTCGCCCAGTTCAATCAACAGGTCTGCGGCCAACTGCAGGTACAGGTGCAGGTAGATCGCCAGCAGCGGTGCCTCGGCGGTGGCTTCGGTTTCCATGGTGAACGGCACCGGCACGGACACGGCCAAATAGTGCTGCGCGTCGTACTGGTAGACCTGCCCACCCAGGTAGCCGCGCTTCACGCCCTGGCAGACGATCACGATGCCCGGGTCGTACAGCACTGGCGTGCGCGCCAGTGGCCGGTCCGAGCGCAGCAGCCGCACACCGGGCAGCGCAGTCAGCGTGTAGCCCTCGTCCACGGCCAGCGCCTTCAGCAGTTCCACCATGCGCGCCTGTGCCTGCGGCTGGGTCGGCTCATCGCGCGACATCGCACCCTCGTAGAAATAGGCAAGAACGGGCGAAGCTTAGGCCTGGGCCGTGCCGGGCTCAAGTACTAACGTGCAAGCTCCCTCACACGAGCACTCCGCCATGACAGCATCCCGCCTCTTCCTCATCACCGGTGTCAGCAGCGGCTTCGGCCGTGCCCTCGCCCAGCAGGCGCTGCTGGCCGGCCACCGCGTGGTCGGCACCGTGCGCAGCCCTGCTGCGTGCAGCGACTTCGAAACCCTCGCACCCGGCCGCGCATTCGGGCGCCTGCTGGACGTCACCGATGCACAGGCCATCGACGCGCTGGTCAGCGCCATCGAAACCGGGATCGGCGCCATCGATGTGCTGGTCAACAACGCCGGCTACGGCCACGAAGGCATCCTGGAAGAATCCACGCTGGACGAACTGCGCCACCAGTTCGAGGTGAACGTGTTCGGCCCGGCCGCGCTGATCAAAGCCGTGCTGCCGCACATGCGCGTGCGCCGCCGCGGCCACATCCTCAACATCACCTCCATGGGCGGCTTCATCACCATGCCCGGCATTGCGTGGTACTGCGGCAGCAAGTTCGCGCTGGAAGGCATCAGCGAAGTGCTGGGCAAGGAAGTGGCCGCGTTCGGCATCCATGTCACGGCGGTGGCACCCGGTTCGTTCCGCACCGATTGGGCCGGGCGTTCCATGGTGCGTGCGCCGCGCGCGATCGACGACTACGACGCACTGTTCGACCCCATCCGCAGCGCGCGCGAGGCCAAGAGCGGCCAGCAACTGGGCGATCCGGTGAAGGCCGCACAGGCCATGCTGCAGGTGATCGACAGCCCCACCCCGCCCAGCCAGCTGCTGCTGGGAAGCGATGCCCTGCACCTGGTGCGCGGCAAGCTGCAGGCCATGGCCCAGCGTATCGACCAGTGGGAAGCGCTGAGCCGGTCCACCGATAGCCCGGTTTGAACTGAATACGAGGCGCCATTGACATGCAGGCATTTGCCTGCCCATTCTCCGCCCCATGGACGGCCCGCGCCGTGGGCCGCCCTCCTACCGGAGGACGCTGTGATGGTCGAGATCGCGCACCGCGTTGGTATCAAGGCACCCGTCGCACAGGTCTACCAGGCGCTGGCCACCCCGCAGGGCGTCGCCGCCTGGTGGACCGAGGAAACTGCCGGCGACCAGCACCCGGGCGGCACGCTGCACCTTCGTTTCACCGCCCATGGCGAAGAACGCGGCGTCATGCAGATGAAGCTGCAAGAGCTGCAGCCCGACACGCTGGTGCTGTGGGAAGTGCTGGCCGGCCCGCCGGAATGGATCGGCACCCACATCCGTTTCGCCCTGCGCCAGGAAGGTGAGTACAGCATCGTGCTGTTCACCCATGAAGGCTGGAGCGAGCGCGCCGAATTCACCCGGCACTGCAGCACCAAGTGGGCCATGTTCCTGATGAGCCTGAAATCCCTGCTGGAAACCGGCACCGGCCAACCCAGCCCACGCGACATCAAGATTGACGAGTGGAACTGACCGACCGCATGGATGCAGACAAGGTTTTCAAAGCCCTGGCCGACCCCACGCGCCGCACCCTGCTGGACAGGCTGTGTGCGCAGAACGGCCAGACCCTGGGCCAATTGTGCGACCACCTGCAGATGACCCGGCAGTCGGCCACCCAGCACCTTGGCCTGCTAGAAGACGCCAACCTGATCAGCACCGTCCGCCGTGGCCGCGAGAAACTGCACTACATCAACCCGGTGCCGCTGCACGACGTCTACGAACGCTGGGTACGCAAGTTCGAGCAGCAGCGGCTGACCCTGCTGCATGACCTGAAACGCGAACTGGAAGGAGAATGACCATGCCCACCGAGGCCACCCGCTTCATCCACGTGATCTACATCGCGTCCACACCGCAGAAGGTGTTCGATGCCATCACCCGCCCGGAAGTCGCGCGCACCTACTGGGGTCACGAAAACGTTTCGGACTGGCAGCCCGGTTCGCGCTGGCAGCATGTGCGCGCCAACGATGCCCGCACGGTCGAACTGGTCGGCGAGGTGGTAGACAGCACCCCACCCTCGCGCCTGGTCATCACCTGGGCGGCGGCATCGCAGGCCGACAACCCAGCCAGCTACAGCCGGGTGACGTTCGATATCGTGCCCTATGAAGACATGGTACGGCTGACCGTTACCCACGACGATCTGGAGCCAGGCAGCGGCATGGATACCGGCATCCGCCAAGGCTGGCCGATCGTGCTGTCCAGCCTGAAATCGCTGCTGGAAACCGGCACCGGCCTGGATGTGTTTGCCAAACCGAAAGGGTGACCCTGCGCCGCTACGCCCCCACCACTGATCCCGCCACGCGGCACACCAGCATCGTGGCGGCCAGCGCCCCGGCGAAGGCGAACAGCCAGCTCATCTCGGCGTTGAGCAGTCGCTCACCCGCTTCGTCCAACAGACCGGCATCGCGGCGGCGAACCTGGCGGTAAAGCAGCAGCATGCAGGCCGCCATCAGTACCAGCAGAGGTAACCACGCGAACAGCAGCACGTTCAGTTGGCCAGCAAACGCGGCGCTTACGCTGAAACGGCTGACCCAGCCAGCGAAGGCGCACTGGGCGTGCGCCCGGCTTCAACCTGGCGCGCGTGATGCCAGAAGCCGCGCAGCATGCCCCGATGCAGCAGCTGCCGCTGGCATGGTTCCAGACCCGAAGCAGCGTATGCTTGACCGACGACGCTGACGCATTCACTGGACAGGGAACCTTGATGTGCATTCGCTTATTCGCAGCACTGCGGTAATCAGCCTCGTACTGGCTGCCCAAGCATGTGCCGGGGCCCCGGCAATCGAAGACGCAGCCACGCACGACACACGGACTGGACCAGCGCCCAACGCGACAGTCCGCGCCCTGCAGGACCAAGCGGCCACCCTGTCCGACGCAGCGGTTGAAGAAGCCGCTACGCAAGGCGCAGTGTCGGCCAAGAAATCCGGTGGCTACGCGCCCCTGCCACATGGCCCTGCGATGACGGCGGACAACTTGGTCGCGGCCATTGCGCGCATGGCCAGTACCTTTCAGTCTCGACAGGACATGCTTCCGCTTCACGTAGCGCAGGTGACAGCACTCGGCATGGCACCCGACAGTCTCGGTGAGCGCACGGGCGTCCAGGGCTCTATCGGTCATGCCCGCTACGAATTTGCTGCGTGGAAGCGTTACGAGCGTCATCCAGGCCACAGCGTTGAGCTGACCATTCGGCCGTCAGCGGCCTGCAAGATTCCGTTCGCATCATTGCGTGACCCGTTGGTCGCAGCAGGGTTCGCCGTTTCCACCAATGCAGTTGGATTCAAGCCCATGGTGTACTTTTCTCGAACTGTCAGCGATGGACTGGATCTGCATATCATCCTGAACACGGAAAGCCATTCCCAGCCCCGATGCGTTTCGCGTGTCCGGCTGGAAATGGAACCGGGCGATGGCTGACCGGCGCCCGCACACCCGCGTCCAATACGCATCAAGACCGTGTGCACAGCCGGCATGCCCCCCAGCAGTACCCTGCGCATCTACCAACCGCCAGGGGGCGCAGGGTGAACGCATCGATCCAGCGGGTGAACCTGCAACGGCTGATCCTCGCGCTTGCCGCGCTCTCGGCGCTGGTGATGCTGGGCAATGCGGTCTGGGCCAGCTACCAGGTGCAGCGCCAGCAGCTGCTTGAAAAGAGCCTGGAAGCCAACCGGGTGTACGCGCACTCGCTGGCGCAGTCCACCCAGCACTTCGTGCTGAACGCGCAGCAGCAGCTGGCGGTCGGCGCCGAACGCCTCAGCCGCAACGCCACCCAGCCCGCGGCGCACGACGATGAAGTGGAACGGGTCAAGCTGCAGACCGATGCCTTCAACAGCGTCATCTCGGTCGATGCCCAGGGCGTGGTGGTGGGCACCTCGCCCGCCCTGCCCGAGCTGCAGGGCAAGGCCCTCACCAGCGCGGCCAACCGGCAGGCGCTGCAGCAGCGCGTGCCAATGGTCAGCGATCCGTTCGTTGCCCACACCGGCAACCTGGTGGTCACCCTCTCCCACCCCGTGTTCAACGCCGACGGCGACTACGCCGGCTACATCACCGCGTCCATCCATCTGCGCGACCCCAACGTGCTGCACAGCCTGCTCGGCAACCATCCCTACGACGATGGCTCGTATCTGTACGTGGTCAGCCGCGATGGCACCGTGCTCTACCACCCCGACCCGGACCGCGTCGGCCAGGCCGCCACCCGCAATGCCGCCGTGGAGGCACTCAGCCAGGGCCGTGCCGGCGCCCTGCACTCGCGCAACAGCCACGGCGTGCACATGCTGGCCGGCTTCGCGCCGGTGCCCGCGGCCGGTTGGGGCATCGTCGCCCAGCGCCCAACCGACGCTGCCGTGGCCCCCATGGGCAGCCTGACGGCCACGGTGCTGCGCAATGCCGCGCCGCTGGGGCTGCTGACCCTGCTGCTTATCTGGCTGTGCTCGCGGCGCATTGCCTCGCCCTTGCAGGAACTGGCCCGGCACGCACAGGACCAGGATGTCGGCGCCGCCATCACCCAGGTCAAGGCGGTCAATTCCTGGTACCACGAGGCCGCCCAGCTCAAGCAGGCGGTGCTGGTCAGCTTCCGCAACCTCAACGACCGTATCGGGCTGCTGGACAAGGCCGCCCTCACCGATCCCCTCACCCAGCTGCTCAACCGGCGCGGGCTAGAACGCGCACTCAGCGCGCTGAATGCCTCGGGCGTGCCGTTCGGCGTCATCACCCTGGACGTGGACCACTTCAAGGACGTCAACGACCAGCACGGCCACGATACCGGCGACCAGGTGCTGGCCGGCATCGCCCAGTGCATGCGTGCCAACGCGCGCCCGCAGGACGTGCTGTGCCGCTTGGGCGGTGAGGAGTTCCTCGCCCTGCTGCCCGAGGTCAGCGCAGACGCCGCGCTGCAGGTGGCCGAGCGCCTGCGCAGCGTTATCCAGGCGCACGCCTTCCCCGCCGTCGGGCACGTCACCATTTCAGCCGGCGTCAGCCATTACCCGGAAACACAGGCCGATGCAGACCTGGTCATCCGCCAGGCCGACAAGGCGCTGTACCGGGCCAAGCACGCCGGCCGCAACCGCACCGTGCTGTACCGCCGCCGCAGCCAACGGCGCGAAAACCCGTCCTGATCCGCGCAGCAGATGCCCAGCAGAGGCTGAATGGGCGCACCGGCCTTCATCTGCCGCGCACACACCCGGGCATCCCGGCGCGGCATCATTGCCGCGCAACAGCAACGCCCCTTCCACTGGATTTCCCTTGCAGCCGCATTCCCCTTCGGCCGGTCAACCGGCCCCGTTGTCGCATGATTTTTTCGAATTCCTGGCCGTACGTGCAGGTGAGCAGTGGTTTGCCGTGGACGTGCAGGCCGCTGTCGAAATCCGTGGCCCTGAAACCTTCAACCGCGCACGCGGCGACGGCCGCCCCACCGTTAACGTGCGCGACGAAGCACTGTCGGTGGTCGATCTGCGCCGGCTCAGCGGGCTGGCTGCGTTCGGGTCCGGCTGCCCGGCGATGCTGCTGGTACAGGCAAGCATAGAAGTGCTGGCCCTGGCCGTGGACGAAGTGGGCGAGATTGAAAGCGTCCCACGCGAGCAGGTGCGGGCGGTCAATTCGCTGGGGTTTGTGTTCTGCAGCCAGAGCGTTGCGCTGGGTGCCAAGGGCGTGTTGCCGCTGATCGATCCGATGTTGTTGATCGCCGCGTGATCGCGCCGCCGGGCATGGCCCGGCGCTACCGCACCGCATCCGCGACGCCCTTTCACGCCGCGGGGCATGGCCCGGCGCTACCGCACCGCGTCCGCGACGCCCTTTCACGCCGCCGGGCATGGCCCGGCGCTACCCCACCGCACCCGCGACTCCCTTGCGCGCCGCCGGGCATGGCCCGGCGCTACCCCACCGCGCCCGCAACACCCTCCGGTAGCGGCGGGGCCCCCCCCGCGCGCGCCCCGGCCCATGACGCAGTAGGCCCCCCCCCCCCCACCCCCCCGGGCCCGGCCCCCCCCCACGCCCGGCGAGCGCAGCGGCCATTGACGCATTCGGCACGCCAAATCGGCCCGATGCACCACATCGCTGTACGCGCTCTATCTGCCGCGCTTCCGTGCGGCATGACTCATACAACTACTCCTAAGCGGAAAACGTCACGCATTTCCGTGCGTTGCGCGCCGTTTGCGCCATCTAATGTCGCGCCAACCACGCCCGCGGCACGAGCGAGCGCTCTCGTGTCGCATGTGCCACGGATTGTGCATGCGACAATCGTTTCCGCTCTCTCGATGCATCTGCATGTTTCGGATTTTTCTGATTGAACCGAGCGTGCACGCGTAAACAACATGGCGTGCCACCGACAACGGGTGGCCGGGTCTGCAAACCCGTACTGATGTCTGCGCTGTTGTTTACGCTTGCCCGTCGGCACCGTCCTTAACCGGTGCCGGCGGGCAATCCGTCGGCCGTCTATGGCGGGCGGTGCGTGGGGATCTTCGGATCCACCGGTTCAATGGCGCTACATCATCCCGGTTTGCAGCCACGCACCGTCCGCCACCCCGCCCAGCGCGGGTGGCGCTGCTGTGCCTCTGCCACGGAAGCCGACGCCATGACCGCACCGAACGCCCTGCCCTTCAGCGCCCCCGCTGATTCCATCAACGACGACGAAAACCCCTCGCCCGACCTCAGCACCCTGCTCGGTTGCCTCGACCGCATCCGCACGGGCGAAGGCGCCGACGGCCAACCCTGGCCCGAAACCCACCTGCCGCTTGGCCGCCGCATGGCCCTGGCCCGTATCGACCGCGCCGCCGCCGGTCTGCTCACCGTGGCCGAAGTGCTGCACGCCGCAGAGCGCTGCCGCGCCGTGGCCACACCCGACCGGCACCTGAGCGAAGGCGTGGTCGATGGCCTGTTCCTGGCCTGCCGCAGCCTGGCCGAACTGGTCTGTCAGGACATCCGGCCGCGCGGATGATCAGCGTCGTTCTCCGCTTCCAGATTGCCAAACACCACCACACCGATTATCAGGTTGCCTATCTGCAGCTGGTCGAGTTGCTGCAGCGCTTTCCCGGCAACGACACGTGGTACTGCGAGGTAAACGCCCCCGGCCAGGTGCCGCTGCGGCTGGACGATGCGCCCGCCGTGCTGCACCGCCTGCGGGTGCGCGCGGAACTGGCGCCTGTGCGCACGTTCAGTGCATCGCTGTTGAACCGGCCAACCGGCCAACGCGTGTCCGGGCTGATCAATATTGATTACAGCCCGGGCGTCGGCACCATGACCGTGGTCGTCAACCGGCCCGCTGATGTGCAGCCCAACCCCACCCGCTGGATCGCCGGCATCATGCTGGCGGTGCTGGAAAGCGAACTTGGCACCCGCTACGCATTTGCCGACGTCTACGACCGGCTGAATGGTCGGTTCGTGAATTACCACGATGCCTGTGCAAGCTACCCCGGGCGGCACTGCCTGGGGTGGATGGCGTATGTGCGCCGGGCCGTGAGCGCGGCGGAATTGCCGCAGGCGGCGTTGATTCTGCCCGCGCCGGGGGGATCGATCGTGGTGTCGGTGGATGGGGCGTTCAAGCTGGCCGACAAGAAGCACGTGCGGGTGGCGAACGTGTTGGAAATGCGGATGTATGAGTTGGGGTTGCTGCCGGTGTTCTAGCTGGATGGGACGTTGGGTCTACCGTGATTGCAAAAAGGCAGGGTTACTTGCACACCGCAACCTGCCTTCCCTGCCAGACCGCCGATGCAGGCGGCAGCGTTTCAGTCGCTCCGCCATTCGAACTTTGCGCGCCGTCGAGATGGGTTACACGTAGTCCGCTGGCTTCCCGCTGCACAGCGATCGACTCGGTGTTCCCATGCATTAGAATCAAAGAATCGCCCCGTGGCTTGATCTTCATGACCTCAGGGGCGGTCGCTTCGCCCTCGTATCGCTGTACGACGGCATATCCACCATCCCCGCCGCCAACGAACGAAATCTCCAGCCCGAGTAGGTCGCCGGATTCGGGGTGCATGCATACGTTCGAGTAGGTGGGTGGATGCTTCGGGGAGCCCTCGCCCACTGCAACGCCAGGTAAGAGCGCCAATGCCAGCGTCAGAATGCATGAAAGCTTTGGGTTGATCATCTGCAGATCTCCATCCCTCAAGGCGCGAACGTGGCGGGCAACTGGGAGTAAACGCGAGAGCAGCATTGGCCAACGGCTAGCGCGCCGTCCAACCTCCATCCATCGGCAGTGCCGTACCCGTAATCTGCGCCGCGGCGTCGGAGGCCAGGAACACCACCATGTCCCCCAGCTGCTCTGGCGTCACAAACTGCAGCGACGGCTGCTTCTCGGCCAGCAGTTCTCGCGCGGCGGCCTCCTGATCAGTCCCTTCGCGTTCCGCCAGCGCGGTGATCTGCTGCTCCACCAGGGCCGTGCGCACCCAGCCGGGGCAGATGGCGTTGGCGGTGATGCCGGTTCCCGCGTTCTCCAGCGCCGTTACCTTGGTAAACCCGACCACGCCGTGCTTGGCCGCCACATAGGCCGACTTGTTCACCGAGCCCACCAGCCCGTGTACCGACGCAATATTGATGATGCGGCCCGATCCCTGCTGCTGCATGTGGGGCAGCGCCGCCGCAGTTGCATGGAACACCGCCGATAGATTCAGCGCCAGGATCGCGTCCCACTTTTCGACTGGGAACTCCTGGATCGACGCGGTGTGCTGGATGCCCGCGTTGTTCACTAGGATATCGATGCGGCCCATCGTTGCCACGGCACGGGCGATCATTTCCCGTACTGCTTCGCCGCTAGAAAGGTCGGCGCCATCGTGTGCCACCCGCACACCGTGTTCGGCCTCTAAGCCGGAGCGGATGCGCTCGATTTCCTGCGCATCGCCGAAGCCATTGAGCACGATGTCGGCCCCCTGCCGGGCCAGCGCGGCGGCGATGCCAAGACCGATACCGCTGGTGGACCCGGTGACTACCGCGACCTTTCCACTGAACATGGGCGAGCTTCCTCGGGACGGAGGCACAGTGTAGATCCACGCCATGCGTGGAGGCACGACTTAAACGCCACGCAACTTCAACCGTTCAACCAACCACTTGCCAACTTCTGAATTCGAAGCCAAGTTCGGCTCGGTAATGAACTTGCCGTCGACCACCACACGGTCCGGACCCTGCGCGATATTGCAGCTAAACCACGCGTCTGCTCGCTGAAACGCAGTTCCCGGACAGAGCCTAATTTTCAGCGCTGCCAAGAATCGGCTCGGTCACTGTTCGGCCATTGTATGCCCCAGTCCACATCCAACGCTCTCTAACCACGAGGTATGCCGCCAGATCACGGCAGACGCCTCTCTCCCCCTCATACAAGTGCCTTTTTGTACTCTCAAAGTCCGGATAAGCTACCGTTACGGTAGTCAATGCCGCTGTCAGCCACATGGAGGACGGCAAGAGTAATTACCATCCTCCTCATGACATCAAAACACCAATGATATTTAGAACAAGTAGATTGAACATAGAACTTACGGGCACCGACCGCAATGACGTAATTAGGCCTCTACCATCAAGGCCGTGAAATCAAATAGTTAATAACTAAAACCTTAGGACAGAGCGTGAACTGCCTTATTAAGCGCTGCACCAGCTTTATGATTGATCGTCTCGTGACACGACTGATCGATGACGTCAACGAATATTCCAATCTGCTTGAAACTGAAGACTGGCGACTTTTCTTGAGCCTTCATCAAGCTGTGGATGACAAGAAGCACTGCCAGAGAAATTGCCAGTCGTGCCTTGAATTTTCCATAATGATGAACATGCTCTGCGATTTCTTCGATGGCGTCCAAAGGAAAAATGAAGAAAACGACAAACTTATAGCAGAACTACATCACTTGCTTGGCATACCAATAGCCTCAAACCATGTTTCCCTTGCGCTAGATTTGGTCATTTCCCCAAGCTACGTGAAGGAGAAGATACCCGCGAATCTCGTCCAACCTTATGAGAAGTACGCAATTGCGATCCGCCGCGAGGTCTCTCGCTTGGCAATGACGCATTATCTTAATAAACAGAACAAATGCAACCTAGAAATCCTTTCCCACGCAAACCTGGAGCAAGAGCAAGTTACGGATTACAACCCAGCGAGCACATCCGCATACGAAGAGTTGCTTTACGTCGACCAGAATGTAATTAGCAAGTATGCAAATGATAACAACTTCCGCCGGCAGATCGAAAATTTTAAGAGAAAGGCTTCACGTCAGTTTATCTACAGCCCCTACGTGATTGAAGACGGAGTAAAAATGAGTCGCGCCCGACTCAGCGAATACTTTGACTCAATTGAGAAGCTAACAGACAACACGATGCTCGTTCGATCCAAAAATGGCCTAATACTTGCGAAGGAGAACGCTCAAATTACGCTCGATCGCGTCCTTCTCTGGAAGAACGTGACAAGGGCAGCCGAGGACCGGAAAATTAGCGTCATGAACTATAACTATTGGGGCCACCCTTATTATTCAAGAGGATCAAAACTGTCAGAACGGGCAAACAAGGATATTCATGAATTCCTTGCGTCTTTTCGCCCCTACCTTTGCGAAGTTGGCGTTGACGTTGATCTTGACGACCATGATAGCGATCGAGCCCTGTATCGAAGGCTGTCCGCGGCAACCATTGGAAAATCATTCTCCCTAAATGCACTAGTGAATGATTCGATCACACATGAAAGTGATGCGCAATGTATAGCCTGCATTGAACATCTTTGCGAATTCCTCGACTTGATCAATTATCAGACAGAGCCACTTTCCGAACTAAGCAAGATCCGCAGCAGCCTTCAAGATACAGAGCACTTGAAGCACGCCTGGAAAGCTGATTATTTCGTGACCGATGACAGGAGGCTGCGTACCCGCGGTGATTTCATATATGCAAAACTTGGGTTAAGAACAAAATTTATTGGCACCAAGGATCTTAAAGAAAGGATCGCAGGTGAATTCAAAGACTGATCAGAGCGTCGGCCATCGTTACGAATGCGCCATGATTTTCTCTTCACAAAGTTCCGCGAGACGGATTTCGACAGTTCGACGACTGGACCGGCCAGACTTCCGTAGACACTCACGACCGCAAGGATGATGGACACATGCCCGTTAGAAACCCCGCTTTCTACGACCTTCGCCGTCTGTACTCCGACGAAGACATTGAAAGCCTCGTGCGGCAATACAAGGAGATTTGTACTGCGAAAGAGGAAAGCGCCAAGTACTACGGTGAGCGCGGGATCCGGCCCATCTGGGACCATGAAAATTCAAGGGAAGCAGAAGAGGAGAAGAGGGATTTCGAGCAAAAGCATCCACAGCTCGTAGATATCATCAACAGCAACAAGGGTCCTGTGAAAGATCCACGGTAAGAAGCCGCCCTACTTCAACCGCTCCACCAACCGCTGCCCCACTTCCAACGCCGAAGCCGGGTTCTGCCCGGTAATAAGCTCGCGGTCCACCACCACATGCCCCGTCCACGGCGTGGTGTTGCTGCTGAACCTCGCCCCCGCCTGCTGCAGCGCCGTCTGCGGGTAGAACTTCATCTCACCCCCGCCCAGCATCGGCTTGGCCTGCTCTTCTTCCTGGTTGCTGATCACCGTCATCTGGTAGCCGCTGTAGATCCACTTCGGCGTGGCCGGCATCGCACCGGCTTCCAGCTTCGCCACGAAACCACCCGCGTCCGGCAGCGTGGACAGCAACGCGATCGGCCCGTGGCAGACCAGCGCGGTGGATTTCTTGCGCTGGTGGAAGTCGGCCAGCAACCGGCCCAGCGCGGGGCTCTTCAGCAGGTCCTGCATCGGCGCATGGCCGCCGGGAATGTAGACCGCGTCGAAGTGTGCGTAGCCCTGCTGCTCGACGCGCGCCAGGCTGACCACCGGCGAGGCCGTCGGCGAAGTCAGCGCCAGCTTCTCCATCAGGTCCTTGTGCACCTTCAGCTGTGCGGCATCGTTGCCGAAGTACGCCGGCGTCACCGAAGACGCATCCACCGTTGGCGCCCGCCCCTGCGGCGTGGCGAAGGTCACCTCATGGCCCGCGTCCAGCAGCAGCTTGACCGGCTGCATCAGCTCGTTGAGATAGAAGCCGGTGGACAGCACCTTGCCGTCCTTCAGGTCCAGGTGGTTTTCGTCGGACAGCACCACCAGCACATTGGCAGCATGGGCGCCGGTGGCGGCCAAGGTCAGGGCGAGCGCTGCGGCCAGCCGGATCATCAGGTTCATGGGTAGCTCCTCTGGGAATGGCGGCCACTTTATTCATCGCCGCAGCGGCGATAAATTGGCCCCATCGCAAAAGATCTATTCCCCGCAGAGCTAAATGAGCCGCAAGTTCGACTACCTGGGCGATGTGGAGGTGTTCCTGGCTGTGGTCGAGCACGGCTCGTTCACCGCCGGCGCCGTGGCGCTGTCCACCACGCCCTCGGTGCTGAGCCGCGCGGTTACACGCCTGGAAGCACGGCTGGGCAGGCAGCTGCTGCAGCGGACTACCCGCCGCGTGGGCCTGACTGACGCCGGGCGGCTGTATCTGGAACAGGTGCGCACGGCCTTCGGCCTGCTGGACGATGCCGAGCGCGACGTCCAGCGCCAGGACGGCGCGCTGGCCGGCCGCGTGCGCCTGAGCGTGCCGACCACCTATGGCCACTACCGGCTACCGCCTGTGCTGGCGCGCTTTACGCAGCAGTACCCGCAGGTGCAGGTGGAACTGAACATCACCAACCGCAACGTGGACCTGGTGGCCGAGGGCTTCGACCTGGCTATTCGGCTGGGGCAGCTGCCGGATAGTGGGCTGGTGGGGCGGAAGCTGGAGGATGCAGCGCTGGTGCTGGTGGCTGCGCCGGAGTACCTGGAGCAGGGGTACGCCGCAGACGCTGGAAGATCTGGAGCAGCACCTGTGCCTGCCGTTTGTGATGCCGCGGACTGGGCGGTTGGCGCCGTGGGTGTTTCGGGATGGCGGGCGGGATGTGGACTGGCTGCCTCGTTCGTCGATTGAGACTTCTGACGATGTGCTGGGTGTGGTTTCGCTGGCCGAACAGGGGATTGGAATCTGCCAGAGTTATGAGTTCATCGTGCGGGATCGGTTGCTGCGCGGGGAGCTGGTAGAGGTGCTGCCGCAACTGCGCGGGCGGTCGAGACCGTTCTCGGTGATCTATGCGCCGCATCGGCGGCAGTCAGCGGCGACGCGGGCGATGATTGAGTTGCTGGTGGGGAATGCGGCTGTGGCTGGGGATGGTGGTGGTTGAGGCTGTGATATTTGTTGGCGATGTTGTGTTTGAACCGCTTCTCGGGGTCTACGGCTGATCCAGCGCCACTGCCTGTCGAGCAAGACTAAGAAACTGTTGCAAAGAAGCCCGCCGCGCCAATCGTTTGTGGCACGCGCGATTGGGGCACGTTGCTTCGTAATCAACAGAGCAGGTGCGCGAAGGCGTCTGGCCGTCTCGCGTTCTACATGAATGGGGCTTGCCACAATAGCTTCTCAAACTTGAGTTCCGCTTCCTATTCGCCATTATCAATTAGAAGGAGGCCGTCTATCGGCGCACTCGTTATTTAGAGTATTTTCACTCGATCGCAGACCGGGACCACAAGTCCCTAGGCTCAAACTAACCTACGGCGATCGACGTAAGCTTCACCGTCGCCAGATAACGTAAAAAACGTTCAGCATTGCCGCGGATTACGCATCGATTTGCGGCGCGTCGACACTTTCGAGCCTATCGTCAATCTGAGTGAATTTAGCGCACTCAACTACGGGGCGGAAACGATCACGTTCGAAAGAGCACTGCGGAAGCCCTCGCCTACGGCCCATTGCTGGCATCTGGATCATGCTGCTGGGAAATTGCTTGAAATCAGCCGCCTCGATAATGCGAATGAAACGAAGACAAATTTAATCATCAAACAAACCTATCGCCTGGCAAGCATCAAGAAATGGCTTCTTTAGAAAGCCGCAGTCAGCGTACGGTCTATTACGCACTTGTCGCGCCAATGTGCTCATGAAGTCACAAGGGTCTCGATCATCCTGTTTCCATTCATCCAGCACCTGCATCAGCCAGTATTTTCCATCGTTCTCCGCGCAGAACTTGGCTTTGTAGCGTTCTTCAATACCATATGTGTCCTTCCATGTTTCGAGCTCTTCAGCCAATGCCACAGGGCCGAGTTGAATTGTGATGTCGGCAGGCCTCAATTCATCGATGTCGGCATGCAGCAAAGCAACCTGCAGTTCAATAAGATGGCTGGCAGCAGCATATGGATAGAAGGCTTTGCGCCGTCCAACTGCATTGTGTGCAGGGTCTTTGCTCAGCTTGTAGGTACTATTGCACTCGTGGCAAGCGGGTGCGAGATTACGAAAGTTGATGGAATTGAATGGATATAGCACTTTCGGCAAATAGTGATCGTAGGCTTCGCGTTTGCTGTGATTCTCACCCTTGATATCGCCTATGCCGCAGAACGGGCACTTCCCTGTTTTGTTGGTAGACACAAAGGCCTGGTAGTGATCATTGATGTCACCGATCTTGGCGCGCAGTGCAGCGAGATCCAATAGCGATTGCGAATAAAGCCCCTTGAAGAAGGTGCCGAGTTGAACGGCAAGGTCTTTGTGATTGGCGGCGATGTCGGCGTAACGGGCGAGGTGTATTGCCGGATCATTGGCACAGACTTTTTCCAGATCGTTATTACCCTCATACCACTGCTGAAACTGATTGATCTCCACGGCGGTCAGTGTCGAAAACAGGCCGTAAATTCGCTCCACATGGCCATAGAAGAAATCGGCACCTTGCGCGTCGGAGTAATAGAACGCTTCCATCACTTCACGCAACTCAGCGTTGGCGTCAAACAGCTGTAGGCCGAAGGGGTCGCCAGTCGGCGCCTTGCACCACACTTCATGAAATACGAAGTCGATGAACGTCTGCATCTTCTCCATCGCGTGTGGCACATAGGTATATGGAAACAACATCAGCCCTACGCCTCCCCACTTTTTGGCTGATCGTCATCAAGAATGGCCTTGATCAGCAGCACTTTCTCCACAGAGTCACCGAGCTGCTGGTGAATCTCCGCGATCAACGATTCTTTGTCCTGGGCACCCTGTTCAAAGCGTGCACGCAAAGCTTCCAACAATGCCTGCGCATGACCACCGATGGTTTCTCGCTTGTCGAAGGTATTCACGGTGATCTTGTTAATCGAGGCCCCCAGCGTATTGTAATTAGGGTTGCTGATGCTGACCTTTCCACTGGTTTTATCCTTGGCGAACACTAACACCCTCTCCGGCTTGCTGTCGGAGATCATGAAGGGCGTGTGGGTGGTAACCAACATTTCTTGTCCCGCATCCTCTACATCGGACAAGCATTGACGTAGGCGGGTAATAAAGCTGGCGCGCCAGTGCGGATTGAAGTGGGTTTCTGGCTCGTCGAGCAGTAACAGGCTGTTGGTCCTTCGAAACAGCAGGCACAGCCCGAGACTGTGCAGCATCTGATACTCGCCGTCCGACAGATCTTTGAGCAGCATCGGCTTTTTTACCCCATGCTTTGTGAAGTAAAAATTCTTGAACCGCATGATGCGTTGATCGGAGGCGAGCGTCGGTACCGTCTCACTGACGTAATGGCTGGTGGAGCGGTACAGTTCCGCTTTGATGGTATCGCTGGCGCTATACAGATTGAGCGTCAGCAAAACCTGCAAGGCTTGGAACAAAGCGAGTGCAGGGCCTGCCGGATCATTGAAATTGGCGCGGAAAGCTTGCCTGGTCTCCTCATTTATCCGGTAGTCTAGGATCAGCGTGTCGGAAGCCTCATCGTAGAAATGCAACGTGGCACAGCGCTTGAGCTTTTCGACAATGGCTGTGCGTTCAGTACGCTCATCGCCATTGGCCTCTAGTCCTTGAAGCAGATTGAGTCGGTAATCTCCGGTCTCCGGATCAAGATAAACCACATTGGTATCTGTAAAACGACCATCCTGCGTTTCGGTGGGCAAGGCGTACTCACCCAAAGTAAAGGCAGCAATTTGTTGGCCTGTGGCCGGGATGCTGCGGCGCAAGACAATGCGGAACTCGCGCAGCACCTCTATGCCAACATCCTCGCGGAAGGGCTGCAGGGCGGCTTCATCCTGAAGCAAAAGATTGCACAACAGAATAGCTTGGCTGAAGCCACTGTCCAGATAGGCCAGCCGCGTTTCAGGACGGCCGGGATAAGGGAGCTGTCGGGCCAGAGAATTCCAGTACTCATCGAACTGGATGAAACGCATCTTGAAGAACGGCAGGCTGAGAATCTCGTTCTCGCCGGAGGAATAGCCAAGCACGTACTGCGGCAACAACAGGTCACGCTCTTCATCAGTCAATGTGCTGAAAGCAAAACCCTCGACAGGGAATGCTTCGTTGTTCCCCCAGCGCAGCCACGGCGATTTGTCCGGCTCCTTGATCACGACCACGTGGGCGAACTTCGGACTATCGGAAGACCGGTGTTCCTTCGGCAACTTGATCAGGTATTCCAGTTCATAAGCGTTGGGATGGCCTTCATGCTCCTGCATGCCGTTCGGATTGTCGTCGGGATCATACTGAAAGACCTCCGGCAGAAAATTACGACGCACTCGCTGCACCTCCAACTGAAAGAAGATCGCTGCCAGCGCTTCTAGTAGGTTGGATTTGCCGCTGCCATTGGGGCCAGCGCACACGAAGGGGGCAAAGCCTTCAGGCTCGGCCAGTTCTTCCTGCAGCCCCCATTCGGTGCGGAAGTGATGCTCAAAACCACAGGGCAAGCTACGAAAGCCTGCCGGGTCGGTGATCTTCAGGCGCAACAGCTTCATACCGGAACAGTTCTAAGTTTGATGCGATTGCCAGCATTATCGAACTCCTGCGACAGCGTGCCAGCTGCCAGTGCCTCGAATACCCAGGCTTTGACGTGCTCGTAGTCGCTGACGCGCAGTTCAAGGTCGGTGTCCGGCAACAACTCCACCAGCCGGGCTTGCGCCGCCGCCATGAAATCCTGCGCTGAAAACGGCATGCCGCGCAGTTGTTCGCGATAGGCGTGCAGCCATTCTGCGATAAGTGCCTTGCGGGATTCAGCATTCTCCAACGCCGCTGGCAGCTTGTCGCTGGTGGGTAAATTAATCACAGGCACGGCCTGCACGACAGGTTCGGGCACCGAGGCTTGATCTTCAATGGAGATAGCACCGACATGTTGAGTTGGTGGTTTCGGCATAGGTACGCGCGATAGATCCAATTCGCCCTTGAAAGCTTGCTGACTCAGTGCGCCATAGAGGCTCTCCAAGTAGGCGAGGCTTTTCTGGTAGCGGGATTTCAGTTGATCGACGCTCTTGTGGATTTCAGCAAAACGGTCTTGCAGGTCAATCGGCGCACGCTTGATCTTGGTCTCCTTAATGAGACCTAAATTAAGACCACTCATAATAGCTCCGCGATTCTTGCTTGCGAACTGTTTTAGAACATAAGGGCTGGAGTGAATGGCGTATGACAAAAACAATGGATTGGCAACCTCTCTATTCAGAGTAATCGCCGCAAGGTGCTTGGTGTTGATGGCAACAGGGATGTCGTCAGGGATCACCGCCGAACGACCGATGGTGCCCATGATCGTGACAATCACATCACCCGGAAAGATGCGATAACTCTGGAGCTGCTGATACTTTTCCTTGGAGATAAATCGGCGCTCACCCCACGCAAATCGATTTTGTACAGCATTGTCGATGCCCAACACTGCCACATCTCCCTCTGACATGAACTCACTGTGGAGCAAATTGGAACCGAACGGTCCTGTTCGCATCGCACCTTTGTGTTTGGCAGCTAACTCACGAATCTCTACTAGCGGCCAAGCCTCATAACCTGGACTCGTTGGTCCAAACATCTCGAGAAACACGCTCTTGAGCAGGTCGTCGAGTTGTTGCAGGTGTTGTTTGCGTTGGGCGATCAACCCTTCCACTCTGTCGAGCAGATGAACAATGCGGATTTGGTCGTTGAGGGGCCAGTCCGGAATCTCGAAGTTCTCTAGAAATTCAGCCGGCACGCGCTTGTGGCCAGCTGCTCCCTTCATCGACTTCTGACCAAGAAACAAGAGCCGCTTGCTACGCACAAAATGATATAGAAATCGCGGGTCAACCTTCGCTGGAATGGATCGGAGCACGTGAAACTCCGTTGACCCAAAGCCGATTGGATGCTCTAAATTGTCGGCAAGTGCCGATTTCCCGTTTTCAAAGCACGGGGTTATCTTTGCCAGCAAGACATCGCCCCGCTGGAAATAAGTAAAGCCCTTTCTAACTTCACCAAAGCTGCGAGTCTCCTGGAGTTTTATTCCTCCGTCTTCAGAGACTGCGGCCATTGGTACAAACGAAATTTCTCTTGAATCTTCTAGTCCCTTTGGCAGCCGAGGATTTATTTGAGCAACCTGCGATAGCGGAACGACCTTCATCCCACCATCCCCTTCAGTTCCAGCAACTGGCGAACAATCCCGCCTTGCACCTTGGTCAGTTCCGCCTCGTCTGCATCGCCCACCTCGGCCTGAATCAATCGATCCAAAATCACGCCCGGCGCGTCGTAGTGCACTTCTTCGAACACGTCTTGCTTGTAGCGCGAAAGCGAAAGGTCGAAGTTGTTTTTCTCGTCCGCAATCTCGGTGCGCGACACCATGAAGCACTTTGAGGTGCGGTTGGTGTCACTGGACGCGTTGCGAGCGTGGTATCGGGCGATGATGTCTTGCAGGTCACCAAAGCCTTCCTGCTTGCTGCGCTTGTCGTCCAGCGAGTAACCATCGGTGGCCATTTCGTAGAACCAGACGTCTTCGGTGGCGGGTTTCGCCACCTTGTCTTTCGGCCCCCAGACCTTGGTGAACAGCAGGATGGCGGTGCTGACCCCGGCGTAGGGTCTGAACACGCCACTGGGCAGGGTGATGACGGCCTTGAGTTCGCAACGCTCCACCAGCATCTGGCGCAGCGCCTTGAACGCGCCGCCGGAGCCGAACAGCACGCCCTGCGGCACGATCACGCAAGCGGTGCCGCCCTTCTTGAGCAAGCGGTAAATGTTCTCGACAAACAGCAGCTCGGTCTTGGTGGTGGCCAGTTGCAGGTGCTCGTTGATGTCGCCCTTGTCGATGCTGCCGGTGAAAGGCGGGTTGGCCATCACGATGTCGTATTCGGCCTCCTCGGTGTAGCTCTTGCTGAGGGTGTCTTTGTAGTCGATGTGCGGCTCGTCGATGCCGTGCATCATCAGATTCATCAGCCCCAGCCGCACCATGGTGGCGTCGATGTCATAGCCGCACAGTGAGCTGGCCAGAATGGCCTGCGCCTTCTCTGTGAGCGCTGCCGCGACCGATGTGCGGATAAAGCCGTCTTCATCGGGCTTGAGGTCTTGGGCGCCCGCTTTTCTTGCCAGTTCGGTGACGATGTACTGATACGCGCCGAGCAGAAAGCCGCCTGAACCGCAGGCCGGGTCGGCAATCCTGTGGCCCAGTTGCGGCTGCACCAGATTGGCCATCAGCTTGATGATGTGGCGCGGGGTGCGGAACTGGCCGTTCTTGCCGGCGGTGGCGATCTCGGACAGCAGGAACTCGTAGACATCGCCCTGGATGTCCTGGAAGGCCTGGCCTTTCTCCTTCGAGTCCTTCTCCATCACCTCGAAGATGTCGTCGATGGTTTTCACCGCTTCCACCAGCAGGGCGGGCTTGGGGATGATGAAGACGGCGTTCTTCATGTGGTGGGTGAAGTTGGATTCGGCGCCGTTCAGATCTTTGAGGAAAGGGAACACCCTGCCCTGCACGTGCTGCAGCATCTCTTCGGCCTGCATGCGTTTGAATTCGCTCCAGCGTAGGTTGCGCTTTTCGATGGGGCGCTGTTCCGCGGCTGGCCAGTTGCGTTCCTCGGGCGGAATCCACGTGCCCGTGAATTTGGAGATGTAGTTCTCGCCGGTCCATTCGGCATCGGCCTGGCGCTTCTTGTCCAGCTCATCCAGCCGCTTCATGAACAGCAGGTAGGTGATCTGCTCGATGGCGGTGAGCGGGTTGCTGATGCCGCCGCTCCAGAATTTGTTCCAGAGCTGGTCGATCTTGCTTTTGAGTTCGGGGTTGTTTTGCAGCATGGTGTGCCCGTTTATTTAGGCGGCCAACCGTTCGGTCAGCTGCAGGATCTCGTTGATTTCAAGTGGGCTGAACACGCCACGGATGCCTTGCGGATGGATGACCGTGAAGGGGGCGTTGATCAGGTCCTTCTTCTCCACCTTTTCGCGCTCGATGATGAAGCCCTTCAGCAGATTGAGGAATTCCATCTGCCGGCTGCTGAGCGTGGTGTGGGCGCGAATGAATTGGTCAAAGGCGGCGCTGACCTCGTCCGGGAAGCTCTTGAGCACTTCAATACCCAGAATGTGGCGGATGAACTGGATGAAGCGCGCCTTGCGATTCTTGTAAACCTGACGCAGCAGGTCTTCGGTGATGTGAGGGTGTTCTTCGTGCAGCAGTTCGGCTAGTTCTTTGGCCTCTTCGCTGCTCACTGTCTCGCCGTTCTTGATCTTTTGCAGCACCGGGTTGTGCGCAGTGAGTTCGGCGATCAGATTTTCCACCATTTCGCGGTAGCGGGTGATGCTGACCGCCTCGTGCTGTGGGCCGAACTCCACCCATTCCTTCTTGTGCAGCTCATCGGCCAAATCGAGGTGGGTTTGCTCCTGGCCGCTGGATTGCTCGCGGAATTTCATCAGCGGGCCGAGCTTGGCGACCAGTTCGTCGAAGGCGTCTTCATCCGCCTTGGCCCAGTAGTGGCTGGTTTGCGCAGCGCGGATCAGCGCCTCTTCCTGCTTGACGAAGCCGACCGAGAGTGGCAATTCGCCGATCTGCTCGACGATGCCTTCCTTGAGGGTGTCGGCTTGTTCCTTCTCCTCGCTCAAAACGGCCAGTGAATATTCCAGCAGATCGCGCTCGAAGCGCATAGCCTTGAAATCGGCCTCGGACACGGTGCGGAACAGCGGCTTGATTTCTGCGCGCAGGAACTCAAGGCGCTCGTGGCTGAGGCTGATCCAGAAGTTGTCATCGTCCAGCTGTGCCAGCGCGGCGGCGGCTTCCTTGATCACCACCGACTCTTTGGGTAACACGGCAATCTGCAGGCGGAGCTTGGCGACTTCACGCGTGGCGATATCGGCATGGCCGCTGTCATTGGCCTTTTCAATCTTGTCGAGGCGCAGGCCCACCAGCCGCACCGGGAGCGGCAACTGCGGTTTAAGCTCCTTACCCTTGGGGTTGAGCTTGAAGTATTCGAAATTGTCCCAGCAGTCGAGGATCAGGAACACATCCTTCTCAAGGCACCAGGGCTTGGGCTTGCTGGTTTCCAGCAGGCGTGTGCCGCGCCCGACCATCTGCCAGAACTTGGTGTACGAGTAGACTGGCTTGGCGAACACGAGGTTGACGATTTCGCGCACATCGATGCCGGTGTCGAGCATGTCCACGCTGATGGCGATGCGAGGCATGTCGTTGTTGGTGAATTGATCGAGCAGCCCACCTTTGCCGTAGACGCGCGGGTCATCCGACACCAGCACCTTTGCAAGCTCACCGTGGTACTGGGGATAAAGCTTGTCGAAGATTTCTTCCATGCGCCGGGCATGGGCCTTGGTGGCGCAAAAGAAGATGGTCTTGCCTGGCAGCACGCCGTTAGCGTCCTTGATGGCCTCCTCCATGAATTCGCGGACGATCAGGGTGTTGGTGCCCTTGTTGATCACCTGCTTTTCAAGCTGAGTGCCCTCGAAGTTGATGTCTTCAACTTCCTTGCCCTGGAGGATCAGCTTCTTCTGGTCTTCCAGCGAAATAGTTCGCTTGCTGATGCCCTCCATCTGGAACTTGGTCTGAATCTTCATGACCTGGAAGTTGCAGAGGTAGGGCGGCACGTTGTTCACGGCTTCTTCATAGGTGTAGGCAAACGTGGGAATGCCATCTTCGCAATGAAAAAGCTGGAAGGTGTTGTGGTCGATGATGTCGGTCGGCGTAGCCGTGAGGCCCAGCGTGATGGTCTTGAAGTAGCCCAGCACTTCGCCAAAGGTGTTGTAGATGGAGCGATGGCTTTCATCGACGACGATGAAATCGAAGAAGTGCGGCGACAGGTGCTGTGCATCGTCCCGGATAATGTTGAGCATTGTCGGGTAGGTGGCGACATACACACGGCGATCCGTCGCGATCAGCTTTTCACCCACATTGGGCCAGCGCGGCTCGTTGGGCATGTGCTCCTTGAAGGCGGCCAGTGCCTGTTCACGCAACGCTACACGGTCCACGAGGAACAGCACTTTTTCTGCATGGCCAGCCCGCATCAAGGCATCGACCATGGCGATGCAGGTGCGGGTCTTGCCGGTGCCGGTGGCCATCACCAGCAGGAAATCGCGCTTCTTCTGTTCGATGCCTTCGAGCACCGAGCGTATCGCGCGAATCTGGTAATCACGTTCGGCAATCGAAGTGTTGATGAATTCCTGCGTCAGCGGCTTGCGATTGCGACGGATGTAGGCGAAGCGCTCTAAGTCATCGCGGGTGGGAAAGCCGACAACCTTGCGGGGCGGTGCATTCTCGAGATCCCAGAAAAAGGTTTCGAGGCCGTTGGTATAGAAGCAGAATGGCAATTCGCTGCCCAGTTGCTTCTGAATGTTGTAGCAGTACTGCTTGGCTTGCTCACGACCAAGAGCGGCATCTCGGAGGGTTTTTTTGGCCTCGATCACGGCCAGGGGCTTACCGTCTTTGCCCAGCAGAACGTAATCGCTGAACTGATGGCCCTGATACTGGGTGCGCGGCTCGGCCCCCCCCTCTGTTAACGCAGTGAGGATGTCGAATTCTTCGATAACCTGAGTCGGGTCTTTGACGTTCCAGCCTGATAACGCGAGTTGCTGGTCTATAATTTCGGCTCGCGTCTGTGCTTCGGTCCTATTCATTCCCTTCCCCAAGTTATCCAAAGCCCAGCGAAAACCCCTCTGAACAGCGTAGGGCTCCTTTCGCCAGCATTGTATCAATCGCTGGCATTTAGCGGCGAACAGCGGCGATCTCAGGCAAAAAAAGGGCGCCTCTCGGCGCCCTCGTTCTCTCAACTCATTCCCACTCAATGGTCGCCGGCGGCTTCCCCGAGATGTCATAGACAACCCTTGAAACCCCCCGCAACTCATTGATGATCCGGTTGCTCACCGTACCCAGGAACTCATACGGCAGATGCGCCCAGTGCGCGGTCATGAAGTCAATCGTCTCCACGGCCCGCAGCGCGATCACCCACTCATAAGCACGCGCGTCACCCACCACGCCCACCGACTTCACCGGCAGGAACACGGCAAACGCCTGGCTGGTCTTGTCATACAGATCCGCCTTGCGCAGCTCATCAATGAAGATGGCATCGGCCTTGGCCAGCAGCTCGGCGTATTCGCGCTTCACTTCGCCCAGGATGCGCACACCCAGGCCCGGGCCCGGGAACGGATGGCGGTAGACCATGGTGCGCGGCAGGCCCAGCTCGACGCCCAGGCGGCGCACTTCGTCCTTGAACAGCTCGCGCAGCGGCTCCACCAGGCCCAGCTTCATGTGCTCCGGCAGGCCGCCCACGTTGTGGTGGCTCTTGATCACATGCGCCTTGCCGGTCTTGCTGCCGGCCGACTCGATCACGTCCGGGTAGATAGTGCCCTGCGCCAGCCACTTGGCGTTCTTCAGCTTGTTCGATTCTTCGTCGAAGATCTCGACGAACAGGTTGCCGATGATCTTGCGCTTGGCTTCCGGGTCGCTCACGCCTTCCAGCGCGGCGAAGTAACGGTCGGCGGCATTCACGCGAACCACCTTAACGCCCATGTGCTCGGCAAACATCGCCATCACCTGGTCGCCTTCCTGCCAGCGCAGCAGGCCGGTATCCACGAACACGCAGGTCAGTTTCTCGCCGATGGCCTTGTGCAGCAGCGCGGCCACGACCGACGAATCGACACCGCCGGACAGGCCCAGGATCACTTCGTCATCGCCCACCTGTTCGCGCACGCGGGCGATCTGGTCGTCGATGATGTTGGCCGCGGTCCACAGGGTCTGGCAGCCGCACACGTCCACCACGAAGCGGCGCAGCAGCGCCTGGCCCTGCAGGGTGTGGGTCACTTCCGGGTGGAACTGCACGCCGTACCAGCGCTTTTCTTCGTTGGCCATGGCGGCCACCGGAATGCGGTCGGTGGTGGCGGTGATGGTGAAGCCCGGCGGCGCAACGGAGACGTGGTCGCCGTGGCTCATCCAGACATTCAGCTTCGGCTCGCCGCCGTGGTCGCTCAGGCCCTTGAACAGTGCATCGGGGTTGATCACGTTCACTTCGGCGTGGCCGAATTCGCGCTGGTCAGCGGCTTCTGTGGCACCGCCCAGCTGCGCGGCCAGGGTCTGCATGCCGTAGCAGATGCCGAAGATCGGCAGGCCGCTGTCGAACACTTCCTGCGGCGCGGCCGGGGCGCCCGGCAGCGTGGTCGACTCCGGGCCACCGGACAGGATGATGCCCTTGGCGCCAAACGCCGCGATCTCGGCCGGGTTGTGGTCCCAGGCCCAGATTTCGCAGTAGACGCCCAGCTCGCGGATGCGGCGGGCGATCAGCTGCGTGTACTGCGCGCCGAAATCGAGGATCAGGATCTTGTCGTTATGGATGTTGGTCATGGCGCCCTGGCAATGCAGTAGGGAAAACGAAACTTCGAATGCTTTTTCAACAGCAGATAGAGAAAGAGGAACGGGAATCAGCTTCCTCGTTCCTCTTTGCCCGGCCCGCGTCAGGCGCGGTAGTTCGGCGGTTCCTTGGTGATCGTCACGTCGTGGACGTGGCTCTCACGCTGGCCGGCGCCGCTGATCTTGACGAACTTGGGCTTGGTGCGCATGTCGTCGATGGTGGCGCAACCCACGTAGCCCATGGTGGCGCGCAGGCCGCCCATCAGCTGGTGGATGATGCCGCCCACCGGGCCGCGGTACGGCACGCGGCCTTCAATGCCTTCCGGCACCAGCTTGTCGGCGGTGGCAGCGTCCTGGAAGTAGCGGTCCTTGGACCCCTTTTCCATGGCGGCCAGCGAGCCCATGCCGCGGTAGCTCTTGTACGAACGGCCCTGGTACAGCTCGGTCTCGCCCGGCGATTCCTCGGTACCGGCCAGCAGGCCACCGACCATGATGGTCGAGGCACCGGCGGCCAGCGCCTTGCCGATGTCGCCCGAGTAGCGGATGCCACCGTCGGCGATCAGCGGGATGCGGTCCTGCAGCGCTTCGGCCACCAGATCGATCGCGGTCACCTGCGGCACGCCCACGCCGGCAACCACGCGCGTGGTGCAGATCGAGCCCGGGCCGATGCCCACCTTCACTGCGTCCGCGCCGCTGTCCAGCAGCGCCAGTGCGGCTTCGCCGGTGCAGATGTTGCCACCGATCACCTGCACGTGCGGGAAGTTCTTCTTCACCCAGGCAACGCGGTCCAGCACGCCCTGCGAGTGGCCGTGCGCGGTATCGACCACGATCACGTCCACGCCGGCGGCGACCAGCGCTTCCACGCGGCGATCGGTATCGCCACCCACGCCGACGGCAGCGCCGACCAGCAGACGGGTCGACAGGTCCTTGGCAGCGTTGGGGAAGTCGGTGTTCTTCTGGATGTCCTTCACGGTGATCAGGCCACGCAGGGCGAAATCATCGTTGACCACCAGCACCTTTTCGATGCGGTTGCGGTGCAGCAGCTGCAGCACTTCATCGCTGGCGGCGCCTTCCTTCACCGTGACCAGGCGATCCTTCTTGGTCATGATGTGGCGGACCGGATCGTCCAGCTCGGTTTCAAAGCGCATATCGCGGTGGGTCACGATACCGGCCAGCAGGCCGTCGCTGCCCACCACCGGCACGCCGGAGATGTTGTGCGCCTGGGTCAGGGCCAGCACGTCGCGGATGGTGGTTTCCGGACCGACGGTGATCGGGTCGCGGATGACACCGGCCTCGAACTTCTTGACCTTGGCCACTTCCGCGGCCTGCTGTTCCAGACTGAGATTCTTGTGGATGATGCCCATGCCGCCGAGCTGGGCCATGGCGATGGCCAGGCGGGCTTCGGTGACGGTATCCATGGCTGCAGACAGGATCGGAAGCTTCAGCTTCAGGTCGCGAGTCAACCGCGTTTCGAGGTTGACGTCCTTGGGCAGGATGGTCGAATGAGCGGGGACGAGCGAGACGTCGTCGTAAGTGAGTGCTTCAGCCTGGATGCGCAGCATCGGCATACCCGAGATGTGGGGAAGCGCGACATTTTACCCCTTTTTCACGCCCGATGGGAGGGGGTGGATGCGACGCAGTGTCGCGCGGGCAACGAACGGTTCAGGGGCCATCCGGGCCGGCGGGAATCGCGGGGCATCAATGCAACCACGGTAGCGGGGGGGGGGGGGCGGGCGCCCCCCCCCCCCCGGGGGGCCCCCCCCCGGGC
>NZ_JACVUD010000053.1:0-28546 GCF_016624905.1 Stenotrophomonas sp. S49
GTGGCGGGGGGGGGGGGGGGGGGGGGGGGGGGGGGGGGGGGGGGCGCCGCCCCCCCCCCCCCCCCCCCCCCCCGCTACCGTTGGACATGATGTCAGCGCGCTGGCACCAGGGTCATGGTGTGCTGCGCGGGGCCCGGCAGGAACGGGGTCGGGCGGCCGTGTACCCAGTCTTCGTGGCCGGCGCCCCAGTACGGTGACAGCGGGTGCCCGCTCTGCCCGCCGGGCATGTGCACGATGCCGTCGGCCTCGTGGCCGGGCGACACCACCATGCGCTGCGATGCGCCGAAGTTCGGCCCCTGCACACGCGGCATGTCACGGTCGCCGGGCAGCGGATCGGCTGGCATGCACAGCCAGCGCTGGGCAAAGGCGGGCAGGGCGCGCGCCACCGGCTGGCAGATCGCCGCGGTGTTGCGTTCGCCCCAGGTGCGCTCCTGCAGCGGCCCTTGCTGCGACAGGTCGGCCTCCAGTTCGCGTGCGGCCGTGGCCAGCAGGTCATCCCAGCTGGCCACGCCCGGCGGCAGCAGATTCGCCGGGCGCTGTTCCAGCATCGGCCAGACCACGCCTTCCAGCTGCGCCAGCCGCGGCGGCAGGAAGTCATCGCCCAGCTGCGCCTTGGCCGGTGCCAGCAGGGCGCCCTCCACGGCATCGAGCACCTTGCCGCGGAAGCCACGGGTGATGCGGTAGCTGACCGAACCCACTGATGCGCGGCCGTCCCAGTGCGCGTTGGCCGCATGCAGCCGTTGCAGCGCAGGGTCGCTGCTGTTGGCGGTCACCTCCTGCAGCAGCGCCCACCAGCGCTGCAGGAATACCGCCCGATCATCCAGCTGGACGGCCAGCAGCGCGTGTTCGTCGAAGCGATCGCGCGCGACCAGCAGGTCGCGGATCTGCTGGCCCCGTGCGCCCAGGTCGTAGCCGCCATTGCCGACGGTGGCCAGTCGCTGCTCATCCACTACCCGGCTGTTGGCGGTCCACAGCCGATGCTCAGGCGGGTCGATCAGCGCCGGAGCGGCATCGCTGCGGATGCCCCAGGGCGCGCAGTCGGGCGTGTCCAGGTTGTCGTTGAATCCCTGTGGCAGGCAGCCCAGGCCGCGGTCGGGCCGCGCGCCCACCAGGCGCCAGGCGATACGCCCGCGGCGATCGGCAATGACCAGGTTCTGCGCCGGAATGCCTGCATGGTCGGCCACCTGCAGCGCCTGCTGCAGCGTGCCAGCGCGGGCCATGTCGGCGAAATCCATGCGCACCGCACCCGGCAGCTGCGCGACCCAGCGCAGCGCGTCGCCGCTACCGTCTGCATGGGTGTGCACGATCGGCCCCCAGGCGCTTTCGCGCACCGGGAAGCGGACCGGCGCCTGCCCAGCCACGTCGATGCGTTCTTCGTGCACGGTCACGGCCGCATCGGCCGGTTCGCGGCGGAAGTCGGCCGTGTCGATGTAGCTGTTGGTGAAGCCCCAGGCCACGTGGCCGTTGCTGCCCACGATCACCGCCGGTACCCCCGGCAGCGAGAAGCCGCTGATGTCGACCCGGCCGCCCGGTGCATCGGGATCGGGATAGCGCAGCCGCACGCGGAACCAGAGCGCCGGCGCGCGCAGGCCCAGATGCATGTCGTCGGCCACGATGGCGCGGCCGTCGCGGGTCAGCGTGCCATCCACGGCGAAGTTGTTGCTGCCCACCGCATCGGCGTCCGCCGCGCCGGTGGCGGGCACGGCCGCCAGGGTGCGCAGGTCCAGCTGGGTGGCATCGGGCAGGGCCGCGTTGCCGCGCGGTTGTCCCAGCAGCGGGGCGTCCCACTGGCTGCCGTCGTGGGCCAGCAGCGCGTACAGCGCCGGCGGCACCACCGCGCGGATGCGCGCCAGCGCCAGTTCGTTCTGGTTGGCCGGGTCCTGCAGGTCGGCATACATGGCCAGCCCGGCCAGCACGCTGTCGCTGGCCTGCCAGGGCTGTGGCGCCTGGCGGAGCAGCAGGTAGGCCCACGGCCGCACCGGCAGCGCGGCCAGCCCTTCGTTCACGCCGGCCACGTAGGCCTGCACCACGGCCGGCTGGCTGCCCAGCGCCTGCGCAAGATGGGCGTCGGTGCGCGCGCGCAGGCGGTGCACGCGCATGCGCTTGTCGGCCTCGATGGCCGCCGGCCCGAACAGGGCGGACAGCTCGCCGGCAGCACTGCGCCGCATCAGGTCCATTTCAAAGTAACGCTCCTGCGCGTGCACGCGGCCCAGTGCGCGCATGGCGTCGGCCTGGTTGGCTGCCGTTATCGTGACCACGCCCCGCGCATCGCGCTCCACGCTGACGGCCGCGGACAGGCCCGGCAGGGCGCGTTCGCCGTCCAGCTCGGCCAGGCTGCCGCGCAGCAGCAGCCAGATCGTCAGGCTGGCCAGTACCACCAGGGCCAGCACACACCACAACAACCGCAGCAGCCAACGACGCATGGACAGGGCCCGTGAGCAGGTGAACCCCGATTCTAGCCACAGCCGGTGACCGGCCGCATCGCGAGCGCAACTGCGACTGATTCTGATTAGATCACCGTGATTGCAGATGGGGCACCATGGGCGCCATCGATTCACAGGAGCTCCCCCCCATGAAAGGCAATCCGGACGTCATCGCCTGCCTGAAGGAACTGCTGCGCGGCGAACTTGCTGCCCGCGACCAGTACTTCATCCATTCCCGCCGCTATGAGGACCAGGGCCTGTTCGCGCTGTACGAACGCCTGAACCACGAGATGGAAGAGGAAACCCAGCACGCCGATGCCCTGCTGCGCCGCATCCTGTTCCTGGGGGGCGACCCGGACATGCGCCCGCACGCCAGCGAGCCGGGCAAGACCGTGGAAGAGATGCTGCAGAAGGACCTGGACACCGAGTACGCCGTGCGCAACAACCTGGCGGCCGGCATGAAGCTGTGCGAGGAGAACGGCGATTACGTCAGCCGCGACATCCTGCTGGCGCAGTTGAAGGACACCGAAGAAGACCACGCCTGGTGGCTGGAACAGCAGCTGGGCCTGATCAAGCGCATCGGCCTGGAGCTGTACCAGCTGAGCAAGATCGAAAGCGGCGGCGCCCCGGCGCATTGATCCGCAGGTGGCGCCGGGCCATGCCCGGCACCGCCGACCACGCAACGTCGCCCGCCAGCACTGGAGCACCGCGAGCCAGCCTTCGCCAGCCAGCCGCTCCACCGCCCGCCAGCCGACAAACGAAAAAGCCGGGGAATGCCCCGGCTTTTTCGTGTCTGCTGGCCGCCAGGGCGTGTCAACCAAGGTTGACACCTACCGAGGCGGGGGCCGGGGTCAGAGCCCTTTCCCGTGGAAAAGGATCCGACCCCGTGCGCGTTACTCGACCGACAGGCCTTCGACCTTCTGCCAGCCGCGCGGCAGCAGGTGGCCGCGGGTGGCGCGGGCGCCCAGGTAGGCTTCCAGTTCATTGAACTTCAAACCCATGGTGCGCTGGCCACTGCGCACCTGCAGGGTCTGCCCCGGGCTGATGGCCACCACGGCCACCACGCGCTCGGTGGCGAGCTTGGCCTTGGGGATCTCGATGATCTTGTTGCCCTTGCCCTTGTCCAGTTCCGGCAGGTCGCTGGCGGTGATCGCCAGCAGGTTGCCCGAGCTGGTGACCGCCACGATGCGGTCGGTGGCCACGTTGGCCACCACCGCCGGGGTCAGTACCGACGAGCCGGCGGACAGGTTCAGCATGGCCTTGCCGGCCTTGTTGCGGCCGATCAGGTTCTCGAAGCGGGTGACGAAGCCATAGCCGTGGGTGGACGCCAGCACGAAGCGGGTGTCCGGTTCGGCGCTGGCCAGGGTGACGAAGCTGGTGCCCGGCGCCGGCGAGAAGCGGCCGGTGAGCGGTTCACCATTGCCGCGCGCCGAGGGCAGGGTGTGCACCGGCGTGGAATAGGCGCGGCCTTCGCTGTCCAGGAACGCGACCTGCTGGGTGCTGCGTGCCCGCACGGCACCCTGCAGGGCGTCGCCATCGCGGTAGGACAGGGCGGACGCATCGACGTCGTGGCCCTTGGCGGCACGGATCCAGCCCTTCTCCGACAGCACCACGGTCATCGGCTCGCTGGGCACCAGCTCGGTTTCGTCGATGGCCTGCGCGGCCTGCCGCTGCACCAGCGGCGAACGGCGTGCATCGCCGAACTTCTTGGCGTCGGCCTGCAGCTCGTCGCGGATCAGCTTCTTCAGCTTGGCCTTGCTGTCGAGGATGGCGAGGATCTTCTCGCGCTCCTTGGCCAGCTCGTCCTGCTCGCCGCGGATCTTCATTTCTTCCAGGCGGGCCAGCTGCTTCAGCTTGGTTTCCAGGATGTAATCGGCCTGGTCTTCGGACAGGCCGAAGCGCGCGATCAGCGCCGCCTTCGGTTCGTCCTCGGTACGGATGATGTGGATCACCTCGTCCAGGTTCAGGAACGCCACCAGCAGGCCTTCCAACAGGTGCAGGCGGCGCTCGACCTTCTGCAGGCGGTGCTGCAGGCGGCGGGTGACGGTGCTGCTGCGGAATGCCAGCCACTCGCTCAGCAGGGTCTTCAGGTTCTTCACCTGCGGACGCCCGTCCAGGCCGATCACGTTGAGGTTGACGCGGTAGCTGCGCTCCATGTCGGTGGTGGCGAACAGGTGGCCCATCAGCTGTTCGGCGTCCACGCGGTTGGAACGCGGCACCAGCACCACGCGCACCGGGTTGGCGTGGTCGGATTCATCGCGGATGTCTTCCAGCCACGGCAGCTTCTTGGCGCGCATCTGCGCGGCGATCTGTTCGATCACCTTCGACGGCGACACCTGGAACGGCAGCGCGGTCACCACGATGTTGTTGGCTTCCTTGGTGAAGGTCGCACGCGCACGCACGCTGCCGTTGCCGGTTTCGTACATGTTGCGCAGGTCGTTGGCCGCGGTGATGATCTCGGCGTTGGACGGATAGTCCGGGCCCTTCACGTGTTCGCACAGGTCGCGCACGCTGGCGTCGGGATCGTCCAGCAGGTGCAGCAGGGCGCTGACGATCTCGTTGAGGTTGTGCGGCGGCACGTCGGTGGCCATGCCCACGGCAATGCCGGTGGTGCCGTTCAACAGCAGGTGCGGCAGCCGCGCCGGCATCCAGGTCGGTTCCTGCAGGGTGCCGTCGAAGTTCGGCGCCCAGTCGGTGGTGCCCTGGCCCAGCTCGCCCAGCAGCACTTCGGCGATCGGGGTCAGCTTGGATTCGGTGTAGCGCATGGCCGCGAACGACTTCGGGTCGTCGCTGGAACCGAAGTTGCCCTGGCCTTCGATCAGCGGGTAGCGGTACGAGAACGGCTGGGCCATCAGCACCAGTGCTTCGTAGCAGGCGCTGTCGCCGTGCGGGTGGTACTTACCGATGACATCACCGACGGTACGCGCGGACTTCTTCGGCTTGGACGCGGCGTTCAGGCCCAGCTCGCTCATCGAATAGATGATGCGGCGCTGCACCGGCTTCAGGCCGTCGCCGATGAACGGCAGGGCGCGGTCCAGGACCACGTACATGGAGTAGTCGAGGTAAGCGCGTTCGGCGTACTCGCGCAGCGGCAGTTGTTCGAAACCGTGGAACACGGGGCGGGCAAGTTCGGTCATGCGGCGTTGTTACCTATGTCGGGAGGCGAAGACGGCGGTCGGCGCTCTCAATACGCTGATTATCCGGATGCGGCGGGGGATGCCAAGCCGCGCGCGGGGTCCAGGGTCGATTCCAGGCCGTTGCCGACCCGGGCCAGGTAGCGCCCGGGGGGCAGGCCGAAGTGGCGGCGGAACACGGTGACGAAGGCGCTGGCGCTGCTGAAACCCAGTGCGTGGGCGATGTCGGCCACGCTGTGGCCCTCGCTCAGCCGGCGCAGGGCCTCGGCCAGCCGCGCCTGCTGCCGCCACTGGGCGAAGCTGAGGGTGGTCTCGTCGCGGAAGTGCCGGGTCAGGCTGCGCGGCGACAGGCCGGCCCAGTGTGCCCAGTCGGCCAGGCTGCGCTCGTCGGACGGTTCGGCCAGCAGCTGCGAGGCGATCTTCAGCAGGCGCCGGTCACGCGGCATGGGCAGGTGCATGCGCTGGCGGGGCGCGTTGCGGATCTCGTCCAGCATGACCTGGATGATGTGGCGGCGGTCCTCGCTGCCTTCGTATTCCAGCGGCCACTCACAGATGCGCTCGGCCACCGCCTGGGCCAGCCGTGACAAGCCCAGCACGCAGGGGTCGGCAGGCAGGTCGCTGCACAGGGGCGCGGCCAGAGCCATGCCCCAGCCGCGCATCGGCCCGTCCAGGCTGACCGTGTGGGCCTCCAGCGGCGGCATCCAGCCGGCCGAACCCGGCGCCAGCGACCAGGTGCCGTGCGAGGTGCGGGTGGTCAGCAGGCCGCGTTCCACGCAGATCAGCTGCGCCCGCGCATGGTGGTGCCAGTCCACTTCACGGGCCAAGCCCTGTGGGCTGTCGAAGCGGAAGGCGATGATCGGCGGGCCATCGTTGCGCTCGAACCAGTCCAGCGCCACCTCGCGCAGCAGGGTGGGTGGGCCCGGTTCACCGGCGTTCACGCGCGCCGGGGGTGGCTGGAATGTGACATTCATTGGCTGGATTGTACTACCGGGCCAGCCCGGAGGCCCATTAAGGTGTGCGCCTTCATCGAATCCAGCCCATTGCTGCAACACAGCATTTGATGCCAGATCGAATATTTCCATTGAGAAATATTTTTTTTGGAAGAAAATGCTCTCCCATGATCTGTCCTCCCACGACCCCGGCCGGCTTCGGCCCCCCCAGCTTTGGCCTGCTGCTGCGCCAAGTGCGCGACGGCCTGGTCCGCCAGCTCGATGCGTCAATGGCCGAAGAAGACCTCGGCATCGGCTTCACCCATTACATCGGCCTGAAGCTGCTGGCGCGCATGGCCCCGTGCACGGCCAACGAACTGGCCCAGGCCATCGACCAGGTGCCCAGCGCGGTGACCCGCCTGCTGGACAAGCTGGAAGCGCTGGGCTGCGTGCGCCGCGAGCCGCATGCGCAGGACCGCCGGGCACTGCAGATCGTGCTGACCGATGAAGGCCGCGCCCTGTGGGCACGGCTGCAGAAGCGCGGCGACGCGGTGATGGATTTCGCCCTGCGCGATCTGTCCGCCGACGAACGCGCGCTGTTGTTGTCCCTCCTGACCCGTATCCGCGATTCCCTGACGACCCCATGAACCCGATCCCGTCCCTTACTCTCCGCCGGTCCGGGCGTGCGCTGCTGGTATCTGCGCTGGCCCTGGCCCTGGCCGCCTGCGCCAGCAGCCGCGGCCTGACCCCGCAGGGCCACGTCCTGGACGTGGACAGCCTGCACAGCGAACGCACCCTGGCCGACAGCGACCTGAGCGCGGCCGGCTTTCCCGCCCAGGACTGGTGGAAGGCCTTCGGTGACGCGCAGCTGGATGCGCTGATTGCCGAAGGGCTGGCCAGCCACCCCAGCCTGGATGCGGCCGACGCGCGCCTGCGCCAAGCCCAGTCGCAGGTCGGCACCGCACGTGCTGACCGCCTGCCCAGCCTGTCGGTGTCCGGTGGCTACACCGGCGTGCGCCTGCCCGAATCGATGGTGGGCGATGAAGTGGGCGGCCATTACGGTGGCAGCGGCCAGGTTGCTTTCGATTTCAGCTACGGCATCGACCTGTGGGGCGGCAAGCGCGCCGCCTGGGAAGCGGCGGTGGATGGTGCACACGCGGCCACCGTCGACGCGCAGGCGGCACGCCTGAACCTGTCCACCGGCATCGCCCAGGCCTACGCCGAACTGGCCTATGCGTGGCAGCTCAACGATGTGGCCGAGGAAGAACTGGCGCGTTCGCAGAAGTCGCTGGAGCTGACCCGCCAGCGCCGCGGCGCCGGCATCGACAGCGACCTGCAGGTGCGCCAGGCCGAGGCCCGCGTGCCGGCCGCGCAGCAGCAGCTGCAGGCCGCCCAGCAGCGCATCGACGCCGGCCGCACCGCACTGGCCGCGCTGGTCGGCAAGGGCCCGGACCGTGGCCTGTCGATCGAACGCCCGCAGCCGCTGAACCCGCTCGCCCTGCAGTTGCCGGGCGTGCTGCCCAGCGAGCTGCTGGGCCGTCGCCCGGACATCGTCGCCGCGCGCTGGCGCGTGGAAGCGGCCGACAAGCAGATCAAGGTGGCCAAGACCAAGTTCTACCCGAGCTTCAACCTGACCGCGCTGGCCGGCGTGGTGGCGCCGAACGTGGGTGACCTGCTGCAGAGCAGCTCCACCTTCGCCTACATCGGCCCGGCGCTGAGCATGCCGATCTTCGAAGGCGGCAAGCTGCGCGCGAACCTGGCCAACACCGATGCGCAGTACGACCTGGCCGTGGCCAACTACAACCAGGCCGTGCTGGATGCGCTGCGCGACGTGGCCGACCAGGTCAACGCGGTGCGCTCGCTGGGCCAGCAGGCGCAGTCGCAGCAGCAGGCGGTGGATACCGCACGTGCCGCCTTCGATATCGCCCAGCAGCGCTACCGCGCCGGCATCGGCAGCTACCTGGACGTGCTGAGCGCGCAGTCCACCCTGCTGCAGTCGCAGCAGCAGCTGGCCGGCCTGCAGTCGCAGCAGGTGCAGACCTCGGTGCGCCTGAGCAAGGCGCTGGGTGGTGGTTTCCAGCCCAGCGACGCCGACCGCGCACCGGTCGCCTCCCATTCCGATTCCTCGCATTCCTGAAGATTCCTGCCATGAGCCAGACCCAGACTCCTGCGGCACCCGCCGCCCCCAACCGCCGCGGCAACCTGCTGCGCGGCCTGTTCGTGATCGTCGTGCTGCTGCTTGCGGCACTGGCGCTGTGGTACTTCATGTTCGGCCGTTGGTTCGAAGAAACTGACGATGCCTACGTGCAGGGCAACCTGGTGCAGATCACCCCGCTGGTGCCCGGCACCGTGGTCGCCATCAATGCCGATGACGGCATGCGCGTGGAGCGCGGCCAGCTGCTGGTGCAGCTGGATCCGGCCGACACCTCGGTGGCGCTGCAGCAGGCCGAAGCCAACCTGGCCAAGACCGTGCGCCAGACCCGTGGCCTGTACCGCAGCGTGGAAGGTGCCCAGGCGGACTTGAACGCCCGCCAGGTGACCCTGAAGCGCGTGCGCGAAGACTTCGCCCGCCGCAAGGACCTGGCCGCCACCGGCGCCATTTCCAACGAAGAACTGGCCCACGCCCGCGACGAGCTGGCCGCTGCCGAAGCGGCCGTGGCCGGTTCGCGCGAGACCGTCGAGCGCAACCGCGCGCTGGTCGATGACACCGTGATCGCCACCCAGCCGGACGTGCAGGCCGCCGCCGCACAGCTGCGCCAGGCCTTCCTCAACAACGCCCGCGCCGGCATCGTTGCGCCGGTGACAGGCTACGTTGCCCGTCGTTCGGTGCAGGTGGGCCAGCGCGTGCAGCCGGGCAATGCCCTGATGGCCGTGGTGCCGACCGAGCAGATGTGGGTGGAAGCGAACTTCAAGGAAACTCAGCTGCGCCACATGCGCCTGGGCCAGGAGGTGGAGCTGAAGTCGGACCTGTATGCCGGTGATGTGAAGTACACCGGCCGCATCCAGAGCCTGGGCCTGGGCACCGGTTCGGCGTTCTCGCTGCTGCCGGCGCAGAATGCCAGCGGCAACTGGATCAAGATCGTGCAGCGCGTGCCGGTGCGCATTGCCATCGACGCCAAGCAGCTGGCCGAACACCCGCTGCGCATTGGCCTGTCGATGAAGGCCGAAGTGAGCCTGCGCGACCAGAAGGGTGAAGTGCTGCCGACCGCTGCCGCCAAGGGCACCGTGTTCGACACCGATGTGTATGCCAAGCAGTTGCACGATGCCGACGAGGTGATCCACACGATCATCCAGGGCAACCTGCCGCAGCAGGCCAAGGCGAGCTGAGGTCGGCCATGTCCGCACAAGCTCCAGCCGCGCCGGGAACGCCGGGCGCACCGGCGGCGCCGGGTGCGGCCGCCGGATTCCTGCCGCCCAGCGTGGCCCTGTGCACCGTGGGCCTGGCGATGGCCTCGTTCATGCAGGTGCTCGACACCACCATTGCCAACGTTTCGCTGCCCACCATCGCCGGCAACCTGGGCGCCAGTTCGCAGCAGGCTACCTGGGTCATCACCTCGTTCGCGGTCAGCACGGCCATCGCGCTGCCGCTGACCGGTTGGCTCAGCCGCCGCTTCGGCGAGCGAAAGCTGTTCATCTGGGCCACGCTGGCCTTCGTCATCACCTCGCTGCTGTGCGGCCTGGCCCAGAGCATGGGCATGCTGGTGGTATCGCGTGCCCTGCAGGGTTTCGTTGCCGGTCCGATGTACCCGATCACCCAGTCGCTGCTGGTGTCGATCTATCCACGCGAGAAACGTGGGCAGGCGCTTGCCCTGCTGGCGATGATCACCGTGGTGGCGCCGATCTGCGGCCCGATCCTGGGCGGCTGGATCACCGACAACTACAGTTGGGAATGGATCTTCCTGATCAACGTGCCGCTGGGGATCTTCGCCGCGCTGGTGGTGGGCAACCAGTTGAAGGGCCGCCCGGAGCAGATTGAAAAGCCGAAGATGGACTACGTCGGCCTGGTCACCCTGGTGATCGGTGTGGGCGCGCTGCAGCTGGTGCTGGACCTGGGCAACGACGAAGACTGGTTCGCATCGACCAAGATCGTGGTGCTGGCCTGTGTGGCGGTGGTGGCGCTGGCGGTGTTCCTGATCTGGGAACTGACCGACAAGGACCCGATCGTCGACCTGAAGCTGTTCCGCCACCGCAACTTCCGCGCCGGTACGCTGGCGATGGTGGTGGCCTATGCGGCGTTCTTCAGCGTGTCGCTGCTGATCCCGCAATGGCTGCAGCGTGACATGGGCTATACCGCCATCTGGGCCGGCCTGGCCACGGCGCCGATCGGCATCCTGCCGGTGATCATGACCCCGTTCGTTGGCAAGTACGCCTCGCGCTTCGACATGCGGATGATCGCTTCGTTTGCGTTCGTGTTCCTGTCCTTCACCAGCTTCATGCGCTCGGACTTCAACCTGCAGGTGGACTACGCACACGTGGCCGGCGTGCAGCTGATCATGGGTATTGGCGTGGCGCTGTTCTTCATGCCGGTGCTGCAGATCCTGCTGTCGGACCTGGACGGTCGCGAGATCGCGGCGGGCTCTGGCCTGGCCACCTTCCTGCGTACGCTGGGCGGCAGTTTCGCCGCATCGTTGACCACGTGGTTGTGGGCGCGCCGTACCCAGGTGCACCACGCCGACCTGACCGAGCACATCTCGGCCTACCAGCCGGGCATGCAGGACCAGGTGACCGCGATGGGGCAGGGCGACCTGCAGCATGGCGCCGCGGTGCTCAACAACATGATCAACCACCAGGCCTCGCAGATGGCGTTCAACGACATCTTCTACCTGCTGGGCTGGACCTTCCTGGCGATCATCGCGTTCCTGTGGCTGGCCAAGCCGCCGTTTGGCGCCGGTGCCGGTGCCGCGTCTGCTGGCGGACATTGATCGTTCATTGCCGTTGAAATGCGAAAACCCCGCCGCAAGGCGGGGTTCTTGTTTGCACCGCATCCACGCCATGCGTGGATGGATCCCCGGGCCGTGCAATCGTCAAACCCCGGAAACGAAAAAACCCGCTTTCGCGGGTTTGATCATCTTGAGTCATGGTGCCCAGGAGAGGACTCGAACCTCCACGGTTTTACCCGCTAGTACCTGAAACTAGTGCGTCTACCAATTCCGCCACCTGGGCGACTCAGGAGAGAAATTGTGCGGTAAGCACGCTGATGTGTCAACACAATTTCACACTTATTTTTCAGTGCGAACGCCCAGGTGCTGCAGCAGGCTGCGCATCGGTGCCGACAGTGCCTGCGCGTCGGCAATGCACACGCAGAGACGGCGTTGTGCCCAGGCATCTTCCAGTGGAACTGCAACGGTGCCGGTGCTGCGCCGGTGCTGCCGGGCCAGCGTGCGCGGCATGATGCCCACGCCGATGCCGTGGCCGACCATCGTGCACAGGCCCTCGAAGGTTTTCATGCGGATGCGCACATCCAGCACGCGACCGGCGGCAGCGGCCAGTTCTTCGATGTAGGTCTGCAGGGCATTGCCGTCGGCCAGTGCGACGAAGGTTTCGCCCAGCACATCGGCGAAGGACACGCTGCGGCGCTGGGCGAAACGGTGGTGGCCCGGCAGCAGCATCACCAGCGGATCTTCGGCCACCACATGGCGCTGGAGTCCCTCGGCCGGCACGGCGTCGCTGATGATGCCGGCCTCGGCCTGCCCGGCGCGCAGTGCGCGCACGACTTCGTTGCTGGTGCGCTCGTGCAGTTCCACCCGCAGCCGCGGCCGCTGGGCCAGCCACGGTGCCAGGCGCGAGGGCAGGTAGTTGGTCAGTGCAGCGGTGTTGGCATACAGGTGCAGGGTGCCACGTGCGCCCTGTGCGAATGCCTGCAGCTCGCCGCGCAGCTGCGCCTGCTGCTGCAGGATCAGTCGCGCATGGTGGGCGAGGGCGGCACCGGCTTCGGTCAGGCTTACCCCGCGCGGGTGCCGGTCCAGCAGCGTGCTGCCGGCATCGGCTTCGATGGCGCGCAGGCGTTCACTGGCCGATGCCAGCGCCAGGTTGGCCTGTGCCGCACCGGCGGTGATGCTGCCCGCGTCGGCGACAGCCAGGAACAGGCGCAGATCGGCAATATCCAGTCGCATGGGAATGACCTCGGCAGGGCGGCTGCCTTCGGCTGGTCCGAAGGGTGGGGCCGCAAAGCCGCATTGTGCGCCGTTGCCGCGGCCGCTCCAATGGCGGCATGAACGAGACGATGTACTTCTATGGGTTGCTGGTGGTGGTGTTCGTGCTGGCCGGCGTGGTCAAGGGCGTGACCGGCATGGGGCTGCCGACGGTGGCGATGGGCTTGTTGGGCGGCGCGCTGTCGCCGGTGGCGGCCGCATCGATGCTGTTCATTCCCACCTTCGTGACCAATGCCTGGCAGTTGTTGTCCGGCCCATCGCTGGGCCATACCGTGCGGCGGCTGTGGCCGATGATGCTGGCGGTGGTGGTGGTGACGCTGGGCTCGGCGGCGCTGCTGGTGCGGGTGGACCGCGATCTTTCGCGCATGGCGCTGGGCGCGGCGCTGGTGGTCTATGCGCTGTACGCCCTGGTCGCGCCGGTGTTCCATGTGCCGCAGCGGCGCGAGCGCTGGCTGGGGCCGCTGGTCGGGGCGATTTCCGGCGTGGTGACCGGTGCCACCGGCGTATTCGTGATGCCGGCGGTGCCTTACCTGCAGTCGCTGGGCCTGCAGCGCGACGAACTGGTGCAGGCGCTGGGCCTGGCGTTCACCGTATCGACGATTTCGCTGACCACGGGCCTGGTGCTGCATGGCGCCTTTGGCGTACAGCAGCTGGGCATGAGTGCGTTGGCGGTGGTGCCGGCGCTGGCCGGCATGTGGCTGGGGCAGGTGATCCGGCAGCGCATCAGCGCACGGGTGTTCCGCGCGTGCTTCCTGGGGTTCCTGTTGCTGCTGGGGCTGGAACTGGTGCTGCGGCCGTTGTTCTGACGGTCCGTTTTTGTAGAGTCGAGCCATGCTCGACTGCTCTACATGGGATCAGTCGAGCATGGCTCGACTCTACAGGTCGGTGCAGTCGAGCAAGCTCGACTCTACGGGTCGGCTTGGCCCGGATCGCGGACATGAAAAAACCCGCTTTCGCGGGTCTTTTTCATACTCGACGTGGTGCCCAGGAGAGGACTCGAACCTCCACGGTTTTACCCGCTAGTACCTGAAACTAGTGCGTCTACCAATTCCGCCACCTGGGCGTCGAGGGGCGAGATTATGGGGTGTTGTTACGGGGGTGTCAACACCTTTTGCAGCCCCGGGGTTGGATCCCGTTTCGCTTGCGAAAGGGGCTCTGACCTTGGGGCCAGATCGCCGGATCGCAGGCAAAAAAAATCCCCGCCGAAGCGAGGAGTTTTTTCGTTGGTGCCCAGGAGAGGACTCGAACCTCCACGGTTTTACCCGCTAGTACCTGAAACTAGTGCGTCTACCAATTCCGCCACCTGGGCGTTCCAGAGGCGCAATTGTGAAGATGAATCGGCAGGCTGTCAACGCTTTCGCGCAAAAATTTCACGCCCGCCTGCAAACGTGGCCGCTGACCCGCTGTGCACGCCTGCAACGGCTACCATGTAGGGCGATGACTACCAAAAAACCAAGCAAGGGCGGGAGCAAGTCCCGCAGCCAGGCCCCGACCAAGGATGCCAAGGCGGGCGCAGCCCGCACCACCAAGCCGGGCAAGCCGTTGCCGGGCTGGTTCCCGGAATTGAATGAAGGCGGTGCACCGCCGCGCGGCCGCAAGGGCCGCAGCGCCGATGCCGCCGCCCCGGGCCCGGCCCCGGGCCGCAAGCTGCCGCCGGCCGGCAAGGTGATCGACGATCCCTATGCGGCCCGCGAAGCCGAAAAATACGAACAACCCATCGCCAGCCGCGAGGCCATCCTGGCCCTGCTGGAGCGTTGCGAAGGGCCGCAGACCGCCGAGGAACTGGGCGCGCGCCTGGGGCTGACCGCCGCCGATCGTGCCGAGGCGCTGTCGCGCCGGCTGGGCGCGATGGTGCGCGATGGCCAGCTGGTGCAGAACCGCCGCGGTGGCTTCGCGCCGATCCAGACGCTGAACCTGGTCACCGGCGTGGTGATCGCCAACCCGGAAGGGTTCGGCTTCCTGCGCCCGGTCGAGGGTGGCGACGATCTGTTCCTGCCGCCCTATGAAATGCGCAAGGTCATGCACGGTGACAAGGTGCTGGCGCGGGTGACCGGCATCGACCACCGCGGCCGCCGCGAAGGCAGCATCGCCCGCGTGCTCGAACGCGGCATGACCCGCCTGATCGGTCGCTTCAGCATTGAAATGGGCATCAACTACGTGGTGCCCGATGACAAGCGCATCCAGCGCAACGTGCAGGTGCCGCCGGACCAGACCGGTGGCGCGCGCGATGGCCAGCTGGTGGTCTGCGAACTGACCCAGGCACCGGACAGCCGCCGCCCGCCGATCGGCCGCATCATCGCCGTGCTGGGCGACAAGCTAACCGCTTCGCTGGTGGTGGAAACGGCCATCCACGGCCACGAACTGCCGTTCGAGTTCCCGCAGGAAGTGCTGGACGAAGCCGCCTCGGTGCCGCTGGTGGTCGAGCCGGCGATGATCGGCGGCCGCGTCGATCTGCGCAGCACGCCGCTGGTCACCATCGATGGCGAGGACGCCAAGGACTTCGACGACGCGGTGTACTGCGAACCGAATGCCGACGGATTCCGTCTGGTGGTGGCCATCGCCGATGTGTCCAACTACGTGCGCCCCGGCACGCCGCTGGACGAGGAAGCGCAGAAGCGCGCCACGTCGGTGTATTTCCCGGGCTTCGTGGTGCCGATGCTGCCGGAGACGTTGTCCAACGGCATCTGCTCGCTGATGCCCAAGGTCGACCGCATGTGCTTCGTCTGCGACATGCAGATCGACCGTGACGGCGTGGTCAGCCAGTCGCGCTTCTACGAAGCAGTAATGAACTCGCACGCGCGCCTGACCTACACCCAGGTGTGGAAGGCGGTGGGCGAGGACGATGCCGATACCAAGGCCTGGATGGGCGAACTGCTGCCGCAGGTGCAGCGCCTGCACCAGCTGTACAAGGTGCTGGCCAAGGCGCGCGCCAAGCGCGGTGCCATCGAGTTCGAAAGCAGCGAAGTCCGCTTCGTGCTGGACAACCGTGGCGAAGTGACCCAGGCCGGCATGCTGGTGCGCAACGATGCGCACAAGCTGATCGAAGAATGCATGATTGCCGCGAACGTGGAGGCGGCCAGGTACCTGTTGTCGCGCCACGTGCCGGCGCCGTACCGCATCCACGAAAAGCCGCCGGAAACCAAGTACGCCGACCTGCTGGAATTCCTCAAGGAGTTCAAGCTGAGCCTGCCGCCGTGGTCGAAGGTGCGCCCGGGCGACTACACCAAGCTGCTGAAGAAGATCCGCGACCGTCCTGATGCCACGCTGCTGGAATCGGTGCTGCTGCGCAGCCAGAGCCTGGCCATCTACAGCCCGGACAACCACGGTCACTTCGGCCTGGCGCTGCAAGCGTACGCGCACTTCACCTCGCCGATCCGCCGCTACCCCGATCTGCTGGTTCACCGTGCGATCAAGCACGCGCTGTCCGGCAAGCCGCTGGATACCTTCACCTACAACGCCCGCGAGATGGCTGCACTGGCCCTGCAGTGCTCCGAACGCGAGCGCCGTGCCGACGAGGCCGAGCGCGAAGTGGACGAGCGTTACCGCGCGGCGTGGATGGAAAAGCACGTGGGCGGTCAGTTCGACGGCGTGATCAGCGGCGTGACCAGCTTCGGCCTGTTCGTGGAACTGGACGATTCCAAGGTGCAGGGCCTGGTCCACGTGACCCAGCTGCCGCAGGACTACTACAAGTTCGACGCGACGCGGAAAACGTTGAGCGGCGAGCGCCGTGGTGCCAGCTACCGGCTGGGTGACCGCGTGCGCATCCTGGTGCTGAAGGCCAGCATGGAAGAGCGCAAGATCGACTTCCGCCTGGTCGAGCACAAGGGCGAGGACGAAGGTGACGGCCTGCCGCCGTTGCCCGAGCGCGGCAAGCCGGCCAAGCGCAAGAAAGAGAAATATTGAAGGTAGCGCCGGGCCATGCCCGGCGGCAGGGACAGAGCGTGCCAACCAAGGTCGGCACCTACAGAGGTTCTCTTCACCCGGTAGGTGCCAACCTTGGTTGGCACGACGTTTCCGAGGAACCCACCATGCAGGGCCATCCCGAATACAGCGGCGGCTGCCAATGCGGCGCGATCCGCTTCCAGGTGCGCGGCCAGCTGACCGACAGCTCGATCTGCCATTGCCGCATGTGCCAGAAAGCCTTCGGTGCCTACTACGCGCCCCTGGTCTCGGTACGCGGCGCGCAGTTCGCCTGGACCCGTGGGCAGCCACGCCATTTCCAGTCCTCCAACGTGGTGCAGCGCGGGTTCTGCGCCGACTGCGGCACGCCGCTTACCTACGAGGCGCCCGATGGCATGGCGGTGGCGGCCGGGGCGTTCGACCAGCCCGAGCGGTTGCCACCGACCATCCAGTACGGGGCCGAGCGCAAGCTGCCCTTCGTGGATGATCTGGCCCGGTTGCCGGCGCGGCGCACCGAGGAGGACGTGGCCGCGCTGGAGTTCCTGGCCACGATCGTGTCCCACCAGCACCCCGACCACGACACCCCGCATTGGCCCGCGCGCAGCCGTTCAGCCGAAGGATGAACGGCGGGTAGCGCCGGGCCATGCCCGGCGAGCGCACAGCGCGGCCGAAGGATGAACGGCGGGTAGCGCCGGGCCATGCCCGGCGAGCACGCAGCGCGGCCGCCGCCGATGCTCTACCATAGCCAACCCCCTTTCCGGTCCCCGCCCGCATGAGCAAGAACAGCCAGTGGATTGTCGGCGTCAACGCCGTCGCCTCCTCCATCGAGAACGACGCCGACAACGTCCGCGAAGTGCTGGTCGAGGCCGGTGCGAAGAACCCGCGCCTGACCGAAATCGAAGAGAACGCCCGCCGCAAGGGCATCGACGTGCGCAAGGTCAACAGCCAGGCGCTGGATGGCGTGGGCGGTTCGGTGCGCCACCAGGGCGTGGCCGCGCGCTACGCCGCTGCCCGCACCTACAGTGAGAACGAGCTGGAAGGCCTGGTGACCGCCGCCGAGGGCAAGGCCCTGCTGCTGGTGCTGGACGAGGTGCAGGACCCGCACAACCTGGGCGCCTGCCTGCGCTCGGCTGCAGCGTCCGGTGCCACTGCGGTCATCATTCCCAAGGACAAGTCGGCCACGGTGAACGCCACCGTGCGCAAGACCTCGGCCGGTGCCGCCGACCGTATTCCGGTGGTGGCGGTGACCAACCTGTCGCGCTGCCTGAAGGACCTGCAGAAGCAGGGCGTGTGGATCTACGGCCTGGCCGGCGAAGCCACCGCTTCGCTGTACGACCTGGACCTGAAGGGCAACATCGCGCTGGTGCTGGGCGGTGAGGCCGACGGCCTGCGCCGCCTGACCCGCGAGAACTGCGATGGCCTGGTGAAGATTCCGATGCCGGGCGAGATCGAGAGCCTGAACGTGTCGGTGGCCGCCGGCGTCAGCCTGTTCGAGGCCGTGCGCCAGCGCGGTTGAGCGCGGGGTCGGATCCCTTTTCCCTGGAAAAGGGCTCTGACCCCTCGACAGAAAACAAGCCGCCTGCCCAGCGCGCCCCAGGCGGGGTCAGAGCCCTCTCTGCCAGAGGGATCCGACCCCGTTATCCGGCCCCTCACCCTGCGCTGCCGCCCAGTGCCTTGAACAGGGTGACGTCGTTGTTCAACTGGCTCTGCCGCACGCGCGCCAGCGACAGTTCGGCATCGCGCCGGGTCTGCTGCGCTTCCAGCCAGGTGCGCAGATCGGTGGCACCCACCCGGTAGCGCACTTCCTGCGCGCGTTCCACTTCCACCGCCTGGTCGTACGAGGCCTGCGAGGCTTCGACCTGGCGTGCCAGCTGTTCGCGTGCCGACAGCGCGTTGTCCACTTCAGACAGTGCTGTGTACAGCGTCTTGCGGAAGTTGGTGGCGTCGATCTGGTAGGCGGTGCCGGCAATGTCGGTATCCAGCTGCGCCCGCTGCAGGTTAAGGAACGGCAGCGACAGGCCCGCGCCCAGCGTGGCCACCGGGTTGCGCAGCACATCACCCAGTGACGTGGCGCTGGAACCCACGCTGCCGGTCAGGCTGAGCGCGGGGTAGTACTGGGTGGCCGTCACCTTGATGGTCTTCAGGCTGTTGCGCAGGCGCAGCTCGGCCGCGCGCAGGTCGGGGCGACGGCCCAGCAGATCGGCCGGCAGGCCTTCGGCAATGGCCGGGCTGCGTGCATCGTCCAGGTTCTGCGGCTCTTCCCGCTGCGGCCACGGCGTGCCATCCAGCAGCACCGTCAGCGCATTGCGTACTTCCACCCGCTGCTGTTCCAGCGCGCTCTGCGCCGAGCGCTGTGACTGCAGGTTCTGTTCTGCCTGGCGCACTTCCAGCCGCGATACCGCACCGGCGTCGAAGCGCGCCTGCACCAGGTCGCGGGTGCGCTGCAGGCGCTCCAGGTTGGCCTGGCCGCTGGCGATGGACTGGTTCAGATAGGCCAGGGTCCAGTACTGGGTGATGGTGTCGCCGATTACCAGCAGCGCGGTGTTCTGCCGGTCCTCCTCGCTGGCCTGGGCTTCCCAGCGGGCGATGTCGCGCTGGGTGCGCAGGCGTCCCCACAGGTCGATTTCCCAGCCCAGCGACACGCCGGTGGAATAGCTGCGGCTCCAGTCGTCGGCCTGGTCGGTGGCGCGGCTGCCGCTGCCACTTACGCCCGACGAGGACGGCTGCGGCCACAGCGCATTGCTGGCCAGCCCGGCCTGCAGGCGCGCGCGCTGCACGGCCAGCCCGGCGGCGCCCAGGTCACTGTTGGCCTGCAGTGCGCGTGCCACCAGCCGGTCCAGGCGTTCATCGCCGAACCCCTGCCACCAGGTGTCCTGGCGGATATCGCGGCTGGGCGTATCCAGGCTGCTGCGCGGGTCGTCGGCGGGTGCGTTGAGGGTGGCATCGCCGCGGCCCCAGGTGGCAGCCACTTCGGGATCCTGGGTGGGGTAGCGGCCCACCGATGCGCAGCCGGACAGGGCCAGCAGCACGGCGCCAGCCAGCAGCAGGCGGGTGGGGGCAGGGAAGGGCAGTCGGGTCATCATCATCTTCATTCGCGGGCCAGTGCCTCCACCGGGTCGAGCTGGGCGGCACTGCGTGCCGGCAGGAATCCAAAGGCCACGCCGATCAGGGTGGAGCAGGCGAACGCGGCCACGATCGATGCGGTGGAGAACAGCACCTGGAAATCACTGGAGAAGCGTCCGATCAGCGCGCCCAGCAACAGGGCCAGGCCCACGCCGAGCAGGCCACCGAGCAGGCAGACCAGTACCGCTTCGATCAGGAACTGCTGGCGGATGTCGCTCTGCCGCGCGCCCACGGCCATGCGCACGCCAATCTCGCGGGTGCGCTCGGTCACCGACACCAGCATGATGTTCATCACCCCGATGCCGCCCACCAGCAGCGCGATGGCGGCGATGGCGCCGATCAGCAGGGTCATGGTGCGGGTGGTCTGCTCGATGGTCTCGCGGATTTCCGCGCTGTTGCTCAGGAAGAAATCCTCGGTGCCATGGCGCAGCGTCAGCAGGCGGGTGATGGCCTCCTGCGCGGCATCCATCGGCGTTTCGTCATTCACCCGCACGGTGATGCTGGACACGTGGCTCTGCCCCAGCATGCGCGACATCACCGTGGTGTAGGGCACGAACACGCCCAGGCTGGTGCTGCCGCCAAAGCCGAAACTCTGCTTCTTGGCCACGCCCACCACGCGCACCGGCACGTTGCCGAGCAGGATCACCTGGCCGACCGGGTCGCTGTCGGGGAAGAACTGGGTCTTGGTGTTCTCGTCGATCACCGCTTCCTGCGCCAGGCCCTTCACCGCATCGGTGTCGAAGAAGCTGCCGCTGAGCAGGGTGATGCCCTTCACCCGGAAGTACTGGTCGCCCACGCCACTGATCTGCGCGTTGGCCGACTGGTTGCGGTAGCGCGCGGTAACCGAGGTCGACACGCTGGGCGTGGCGCTGTCCACGTAGCTCTGGGTGGCCAGTGCGTCGGCGTCGGTGGCCTTCAGGGTCTGCACCCGCGCCGAGCGCATGTCACCAAACCCGCGACCGGGGTAGACGTCGATGGTGTTGGTGCCCAGCGCGCTGATGTTCTGCAGGATCTGCTGCTGCGAACCGTTGCCCAGGGCCACCACCGAGACCACCGAGGCGATGCCGATGATGATGCCGAGCATGGTCAGGAAGGTGCGCAGGCGGTGGGCGTTCATGGCCAGCAGGGCCATGCGGAAGGCTTCGGTGAAGCGGTCGCGTGCGGCGCGCCAGTTGCTGCCGTGGGCCACACCGACGCTCGCTTCGCGCTGTGCCCGATGGCTGGGCGCCTTCGGGTTGGCGCGGTCGGCGATGATCTCACCGTCGCGGATCTCGATGATGCGCTGGGCGTGCTCGGCCACGCTCATGTCGTGGGTGACGATGATGATGGTGTGGCCTTCGGCGTGCAGCTCGCCGAGGATGGCCATCACTTCTTCGCCGGATTTCGTGTCCAGCGCGCCGGTCGGTTCGTCGGCCAGGATCACCTCGCCACCGTTCATCAGGGCGCGGGCGATCGACACGCGCTGCTGCTGGCCACCGGAAAGCTGGCCGGGCTTGTGGTGCATGCGGTCGCCCAGGCCCAGGCGCTGCAGCAGTTGTTCTGCACGGGCGTTGCGCACCGGGCCGGGGCTGCCGGCGTAGACGGCCGGCACTTCCACGTTGCCGCGCGCGTCCAGGTCGCCCAGCAGGTGGTAGCGCTGGAAGATGAAGCCGAAATGTTCGCGGCGCAGTTCGGCCAGCGCGTCCGGTTCCATGTTGCCGGTCTCGCGGCCGGCCACCTGGTAGCTGCCACGGGTGGGACGGTCCAGGCAGCCCAGGATGTTCATCAGGGTGGACTTGCCCGAGCCGGACTGGCCAACGATGGCCACCATTTCACCGGCATGGATATCCACGTTGACATCGCGCAGCACAGCGATGGTTTCGTCGCCGGCGGGAAACTCGCGGCGCAGATCGCGCAGGCGCAGCAGGGGGGCGCCGTGGCTCATCGGCGCGGCCCCATGCCACCGGGCGGGCCCATGCGCATGCCGCCGCTGCGGTTGCTGTTGCCGCTGCTGGCCGCTGCGGCGCTGGCTTCACCCACCACCACACGTTCGCCTTCTTCCAACCCGGACAGGATCTGCGCGCTGGCGCCATTGCTGATGCCCACCTTCACCTTGCGCGGCTGCGGCTGGCCGTTTTCGCCCACCACGCGCACCATGCGCTGGCCATCGCGGGTCTTCGGGCCCAGCGCCACGGCCGGAACAAGCAGCGCGCCCTTGGCCTGGTTCAGCAGCACCGAGACCTGCGCGGTCATGTCGATGCGCAGGGTGCCGTCGGGGTTTTCCACGTCGAACAGGGCGTTGTAGTACACCGCGCTGCTGGAACTGGAACTGGACGAACTGCTGGAGCTGGACGAGCTTTCATTGGCGATGGATGACGGCGCCGGATTGATCTGCCGCAGCGTGGCGTGGTACTTGCGGTCCGGGTCGCCCAGGGTGGTGAAGTACACCGGCATGCCGGCCTTGATCTTCACCACATCGGCCTCGGACACTTCGGCGTTCACGGTCACTACGTCCAGCCGCGCCAGCATCACGATGGTCGGCGCGGTCTGGTTGGCGTTCACCGTGCGGCCTTCTTCGGCCACCACGGCCACCACGGTGCCATCCATCGGCGCGGTGATGCGGGTGTAGGCCAGGTTGGCGCGGGCGGTGCCCAGTTCGGTTTCGCGCCCCTTGATCTGCGCCTCGTAGGATTGCAGCTGCGCGCGGGCCGTCTTCAGCGTGGCTTCGGCGGCATCGTATTCCTGGCGCGAGGTGGCTTCGGCGGCCAGCATCTGCTTCTGCCGGGCGAAATCCAGCTCGGCCTGGCGCAGGGTGGCTTGCTGCACGGCGCGCTGGGCGATCACCTGGTCCAGCGATGCCTGGGCATTGAGCACCTGGTTCTGCTGGGTGGTGGCATCGATCTCGGCAATCAGGTCACCTTCCTTCACCGTGTCGCCCAGCTGCACCTTCAGCGATTTGATCTGGCCCGAGGCCTGGGCACCCACGCTGACCAGCTTGTAGGCATCGATCACCCCGGTGGCTTCCACGGTCTGTTCGATATCGCCACGGCTGACCGCGGTGGTGGCCAGGGCCGGTGCGGCCGGCTTGCGCAGCAGCCACCAGGCGGCCACGGCAGCGACCAGGACAAGCACGGCGATCAGCATCAGGCGACCTTTCCGGGTCGCGGGCAACAGGCGGGAGATCACGTCGGGGGCTTCACTCTGGGGGCCGCGGGGCGGCGTTGGCAGGCATTGTGAAGAGCCGACGAGGCCGCGCTCAATCCTCGGGGTGTGTCTGTATGTAACACTGTCGGGCAGAGTGCGTAACCACAGGTATCCGGCCCCGCCGTGGATACAGTGCTACGCAATGGCCAGGATGCGGTTCAGCTCCCGACACGGGAAAATCGCCACATGGAGACCGAAACCCCGATGCATCGACTGCTGATCGTCGACGACGACAACGACATCCGCACCCTGCTGGCCGAGCAGCTGGGCAAGGCCGGCTATCTGGTCAGTACCGCCGCCGACGGTACCAGCATGCGCCAGCTGCTGGACCGCGAGCACGTGGACCTGATCGTGCTGGACCTGAACCTGCCGCGCGAAGACGGGCTGACCCTGTGCCGCGACCTGCGCGCACGGTCCAACACGCCGGTGATCATGCTGACCGCGCGTGCCGAGCCGATCGACCGCGTGCTGGGCCTGGAAATGGGCGCCGACGATTACCTGGCCAAGCCGTTCGAACCGCGCGAGCTGCTGGCGCGCATCCGCAATGTGCTGCGCCGGACCGAAGCATTGCCGGCCAACCTGGAGCCGCTGGCGGTGCGCCGCGCGCGTTTCTCGCGCTGGGTGTTCGACCTGGAGCACCGCCACCTGGTGGACCCCGATGGCCGCGTGGTGGTGCTGTCCGGCGCCGAATTCCGTCTGCTGCGTGTGTTCATCGCCCATGCCAACAAGGTGCTGTCGCGCGAGCAGCTGGTGGCGCTGAGCAGTGGCCGCAACTATGAAGCGCAGGACCGTGCGATCGACCTGCAGGTCAGCCGCCTGCGCAACAAGCTGGCCGACGATGGCGGCCCGGATGGCCTGATCAAGACCGTGCGCAACGAAGGCTACGTGCTGGCCTCGTCGGTGCAGATGGAATAACCACGATGCAGCGCCTGCGCCACTTCCTGTCCTCGATGGTGGGACGGCTGTTCGTGATCCTGCTGCTGGGCATGGCCGTGGCCGCCATCGGTGCGACCATGCTGGCCTCTTCGAAGCGCCAGCAGGAATTCGAGCGGCAGAACCTGAACCGCGTGGCCGACCGCCTGCAGGGCTACGTGAACATGCTCGACGGCAACCCGGAGCTGCGTGAGCGGCTGCTGGAAACCGGCGGGCCCAGCGTGCGTTCGTTGCCGCCGGATGCGCGCCTGGGGCGGCAGGACACCGCGTTGATGGAGGTGCTGGATGACCGCGCCGGACCGGTGGCGCGCGCGCATGTGCATTTCACCTCGTTCCGTTCCTGCATTCCCCGCCTGCAGGAATTCCTGCCGCCGCCGCCGCCACCACCGAATGGCCATCGACGGCCGCCGCGCGAGCGCGATCCGTCGTTCATTCCGCCCAAGTGTCGGGCGGTGGATGTGACCCTGAGCGACGGCACGCTGCTGAAGCTGGCGCTGGATTCGCCGGCGGTGGCGCACAACGGCATCCTGGCGGTCGATCCGCTGTTCCTGACCCTGCTGGTGCTGGCCATCGGCGTGCTGGCCTATATCGTGGCGCGCATGTCCAGCAAGCCGCTGCAGGAACTGGCGTCGGCCGCCGAAGAACTGGGCGACGATCTGCAGCGTGCACCGCTGCCGCTGCGCGGCCCGCGCGAGGTGCAGCGCGCTGCCGAGGCTTTCAATGCCATGCAGCAGCGCCTGCAGCGGCACCTGGCCGAGCGCACGCAGATGCTGGCGGCGATCACCCACGACCTGCAGACGCCGCTGACCCGGCTGCGCCTGCGCCTGGAAAACGTAGGCGACGAAGCCCTGCGCGAACGCCTGATCGGCGACCTGGCCGCCATGCAGGCGCTGGTGCGCGAAGGCCTGGAACTGGCGCGCAGCGCCGAGAGTTCCGAGCAGCGCGCCGCCCTGGACCTGGATTCGCTGCTGGAAAGCATTGTCGAAGACACCGCCGAGGGCGGTGCCGACGTGGCCTTCCAGGGCCGCAGCGGGGCGGTGCTGATGCTGCGCCCGCTGGCCATGCACCGGTTGTTCTCCAACCTGGTGGACAACGCGGTGATGTACGCGCAGCGGGTGCGGGTACGGGTGGAACGCGATCATGAGGGCATCACCGTGGTGGTGGCCGACGATGGCCCCGGCCTGGCCGACGAGCAGCTGGAAGCGGTGTTCGACCCGTTCGTGCGGGTGGAAACGTCGCGTTCGCGCGAAACCGGCGGCGCCGGGCTGGGTCTGACCATCGCCCGTGCCCTGGCCGAAAAGGATGGCGGCCGCCTGTGGCTGCGCAACCGGCCGGCCGGCGGCCTGGAGGCCGTGGTGCACTGGCCGGCCAGCACCCAGGCGCGCCAGTAGATCCACGCCATGCGTGGATGACATTGCGCCCGGGGTCAGAGCCGTTTTCCGCAGGAAAAACGGATCTGACCCCATGCTCCCAAGCCAGGCGCCGGGGCTGCGGTGACGCCGAAGGGGGTGTTTGCCCTATCATTCGCGTCAACTTCCCAGCGCTTGACCGATGACCCAGCCCGTTCGTGCCGGCGTGCGGCCCCGTGCCGCCCAGCTGACCCCGCTCCTGCCTGTTGCCCCCCCGGGCAACCGCACCTGGCCCTTGCCCCTGCGGTAATGGGCGGAAAGGGGGCTGGCAGGCGCTTGGCGGGGCGCCACCCGGGAACCTGGATCGCACCGCTGCTGCGGTGGGCGCTGCTGTGCCTGCTGCTGGCCCTGGCGCCGCCACTGGCCGCGGCCCAGGAGGGCGCGCCGCCGCTGCGCGATTACGCCATTGATGTGTGGACGTCGCGCAACGGGCTTCCGCACAACTCGCTGCGCGACATCGCGCAGACCCCGGAAGGGCACCTGTGGTTCGCCACCTGGGAAGGGCTGGTGCGCTACAACGGGCTGGATTTCACCGTCTTCGACCGCAGCACCCGACCGGGGCTGCCGGACAATGGCATCGGCGCGCTCTACGTCGATCGGCAGGGCGGCCTGTGGATCAGCGATTCGCGCGGCAACGTCAGCTACCGCTCCGGCGATGGCCGCTGGCGGGTCTGGGAGCACGGGCCGAACAGCCCGCAGGTGCTGATCCAGGCCATGCAGATGGACAGCCAGGGCCGCCTGTGGCTGCTGTACGAAGGCAAGGGCCTGGGCTACCTGACCCCGGACGGCGGCATGGTGTTCGAGACCCCGCCGCCGGGCCTGCCGGTGGCGATGAGCTTCACCAAGCTGGTGGTGGACGCCCAGGACCGGGTGTGGATCGGCACGCTGGACGGCCTGCTGCTGCGCGACACCGACGGCGACATGAAGCGCGCGCCGCCGGGCTGGGGCGTGGGCAGTGGCCTGTCCTGGCCGTACCGGGCGCCCGATGGTGCGCTGTGGATCGTGGCCGGTGAGCGCCTGTACCGGGTGGAAGATGACCGCCTGGTGCTGGTACACCGCCTGCCCGGACAGCTGCACATGACGGCCATGCTGCAGGACCGCCATGGCGATATCTGGCTGGGCACCGAAAACCAGGGCCTGCTGCGCATTTCCGCGCACGGCATGGAGCGCCTGCCGGCCGGCCTGAACCTGCCAGGCGGGCGCGTGGTCAGCCTGCGCGAGGATGCCGAAGGCAGCATCTGGGTGGGCGCCAATGGCGGCCTGTACCGGCTGCGCGAAACCTTGTTCAGCAGTTACACCGAACGCGACGGCCTGAGCGGCGATTACGTGCGCACGGTGTTCGAGGACCGCGACCGCCGCCTGTGGGTGGGCAGTGCAAGTGGCCTGGACGTGCAGACCGATGATGGGCACTTCCGTGCCATGCCGCTGCACAACCGCGGCGGCAAGGCGCCGTCGGTGCTGAGTCTGGCGCAGGGGCCCGACGGCGACCTGTGGGTGGGGACCTTCGGCGACGGCGTGTACCGACTGGATGCGCAGGGCCAGCTGCGGCACAACTACGATGCAGCCGACGGCATGCCCGGCGGCAACATCCGCGCGATCAGCGTAGGCGCCGACGGCGTGGTGTGGGCCGGCACGCAGAAGGGCGTGGTCTCCATCGAGGGCAGCCGTGTGCAGGTGTCACGCGTGCCGGGCATGCCCAGCGGCCTGATCACGGCGCTGGAGCACGACCACCAGGGCAATCTGTGGATCGGCACGATCGAGGGCATCCATGTACTGCGCGGCGGCAAGGTGCAGCGCATCGACCTGACCGCGCTGGGCGGCGGCCGCAGTGTGTTCGGCTTCCGCCAGATCGGCGAAGCCATGTGGATCAGCAGCGACCGCGGCCTGTACCGCTGGCAGGGGGGGCGCCTGTCGCGCGTGGGGCTGGAACAGGGCATGCCGGTGGATACGGTGTTCCAGCTGGTGCCCGACCGCCTGGGCAATGTCTGGGTAAGCAGCAACCGCGGCGTGCTGCGGACCGACATGGCCACGCTCAACGCGGTGGCCGATGGTCGCGCGCCGCGGGTGTCGGTAGAGCGTTACAACGAGATCGATGGCATGGCCAACGCGCAGGCCAATGGCAGTTCCGGTCCGTCGGCGATCCTGCGCCAGGACGGCACCTTCTGGGTGGTGACTGCCGGCGGCCTGAGCACGGTCGATCCGCAGCGCCTGCAGCGCTTCCGCGAGCGCCCGGCGCCGCCTGCCGCCATCGAGAGCGTGCAGGTGGATGGCGTGCCGGTGCACTGGGAAGGCACCGACCACAATTCCATTCCGGGCGGGCGCCGGCTGGCGGTCAGCTTCGTTGGCCTGAGTTACCTGATGTCCGACCGCATCCGCTACCGCACGCGGCTGGAAGGGCTGGACCATGGCTGGGTGGAACGCGGCGCCCAGCGCAGCGTGGAATTCATCGGCCTGCCGCCGGGGGATTACACCCTGCATGTGTCGGCCGCGCATCCCGGCGGCGCCTGGGGCCAGCAGGAAGCGGTCTGGAGTTTCAGCGTGCAGCCGTTCTGGTGGCAGCGGCACAGCGTGCAGGCATTGATCGCGCTGCTGTTGATTGCAGGGCTGGTGGCCCTGTACCGGTTCCTGCTGCAGCGCTACCGCTCCAGCAACCTGCGCCTGGCCCAGCGCGTGGATGAGGCCACCTTCGACCTGCAGGCGCAGACCGTGCACCTGCAGGCGCTGAACCAGGAAAAGACCGAGCTGGCCGAGCGCCTGGCGCGGCAGGCCGAAGCATTCGAACGGCAGGCGCGCGAGGATGCGCTGACCGGCCTGGCCAACCGCCGTGGTTTCGATGAAACGCTCGCGCGCGACTTCGCACGTGCCCAGCGCAGCGGCCACCCGATGTGCCTGGTGGTGCTGGACATCGACCACTTCAAGGACGTGAATGACACCTACAGCCACAGCATCGGCGATGCCGTGCTGGTGGAAGTGGCGCAGTTGATCGCCGCCGCCAGCCGCGATTCCGACCTGCCGGCGCGTACTGGTGGCGAAGAGTTTGCGCTGCTGCTCAACGACACCCGGCTGGAAGAAGCCGCGCAGCTGTGCGCGCGCCTGCGCGGCCTGTTCCACGACCATGCCGACTGGGCAGGCGTGCCGGCCCTGCGGGTGACTTTCAGCGCCGGCCTGGTGGAACTTGCGGGGGACGACCGCACGCCGGCCCTGCTGTACCAGCGCGCCGACCGCGCGCTCTACCGCGCCAAGAGCGACGGTCGCGACCGCACCAGCATCGGTTGATGCCCATCCACAGCCCGGTGGGCGGTGGGTGGGGGCCCGTTGGGCGCCCCCCGTAAAATGACCCCCGCGAGGGCCCGCGCGGCC
>NZ_JACVUD010000054.1:0-28267 GCF_016624905.1 Stenotrophomonas sp. S49
GGCACGGGGGGCAGGGGCGGCGGGCTGTTGCGTGGATCGGACATGGTGATGGTCGGTCCTGCCGGTTACAGCCCCAGCGCCTTGGCCTTCAGCGCGTCGTAGTCGCTCTGCGTGATCAGGCCCAGGTCCAGCATTTCCTTGGCCTTCTTCAGCTTGGCCACCGGGTCTTCCGCCGCCGGTGCGGTGGGCTGCTGCAGGTTGCCGGCACCGAACATGCCCGAGGCCATGCCCACGCCCACCAGCCCGGCCGCGCCGCCGTTCTCGCCGCCCGACTGGATGCCCTGGGCCACGCTGGCCTGCAGGTTGGAATTGCCGCGCGCACCGGACAGCGCATCGGCGCGCTGCACGGTCTTCAGCAGTTCCCGGGTGTTGGCGTCGTACTCGATGGAGACGATGGCCGTCTTGACGATGGCCAGGCCGCGATCGCTCTGCCACTGGTAGGCCTGTTCCACCGCGGCCGACAGGCTCTGCGCAAAGCCGATCGAATCCTGCTGCAGCTTGGTGATGCGGTTGCCTTTGGCGGGGTCGTTGCTGTACAGGCTGAAGGCCGGCGCCAGCGAACCCACCACTTCATTGAACAACTGGGTGGCGGCGGCGTTGTCCATGTCGGTGAAGTCGAACACCTGGCCGGGCTGCAGGTAGCTGGCCGGCACGAAGTTCTTCACGAACAGGATCGGATCGACGATCTTCAGCGTGTACGAGCCACGGGTGACCGCACCGACCTGGGTATTGAGGAAGGCATCGTCCCAGTAGATTTCCGACTGGGTGCCGAAGCGGTTGTCCGGCAGTTCCTTCAGCGAAACAAAGAACGCTGCCTGCTGCGAACCGGGCTGGCCGCCGAACTTGAAGCGTTCCCAGCTCTGCTTGATGAAGGTGCTGACCAGTCCATCGCCGGCGAAGATCGATTGCGAATTCAGATCGTCCGAGCGCCATTCATAGCCACCGGGCTCGGCCACGAAGGCGGTGATGGCACCGTCCTGGAACAGCAACAGGCCGTAGCCTTCGGGAACGACGATCTTCGAGCCGTTGCTGATGATATTGGACGAACCGCTGGTGTTGGAACCGCGCCCGGCATTGGTGCCGCGCGGTACCGCGGCGAACAGCGCCGCCGTGGGCGGCAGGCCCGTCGGTACGGTGTAGAAATCCTTCCATTGGTCGGCCAGAACACCGCCTACCGCACCCTTGACCGCCTGTACCAGACCCATGACCTGCTCCGTGTGGTTGTCTGGGCAGACTATATATCAGCGCGGGCAGGGCGCGTTGGGGGCGGAAACCACCCCCGGCACGGCAGTTACATCATGGCCCGGTTGATCAGGCCCCAGCCGATCAGCACCACCAGCAGGGCCGGCAGGGTCACGAACGAGGCGATCATCCAGCGCAGGGCCTTGCGCGAGGTGACGGCGGCCGGACCCATCTGCCCGGTCGCCTTCAGCGACGAGGTCTTGTTGGCGTAGACGGTGGCCACGATGCCGAATGGCCAGAAGCCGCAGAAGATGCTCAGGATCGCGGCGAACAGGTAATCCTTGGGCGGATTGGCGGGTGCTGCATTCTCCATGAAAACGTTTCCTCCATTTTGGAGGCGCGATTATGGGGCAGCCCATGGGCCTTTGGAACGGCACGTTGCGTTTCTAGCGCACGGATTGAGGCACCCGTCGCAACTTGCTGATGTCATAGCCCATTGCCTGGATGCGGGCGACCGCCTGCTGGTACTGGGCCTCGCTCACCTGCGGGGTGCGGGCCATGTACCAGACGTAGTCGCGCTTGCTGCGGGCGACGATGGTCTGGCCGTAGTCAGTATCCACCCAGGCGATGATGTATTCGGCCTGGATGGGCCAGACGAACTGCATGCCCCAGACCGCGCCGGCGCCCTCCTGTTCCACCCGGCCAATGGGGTGCATGGTCTTCAGTGGCGCCTGGAAGCTGCCCTTGCGATAGGTGAAGGTGGTCTGGATGCGGCCATCCGGGCGCGGTGCGTAGCTTTCCACCGCATCGAAGGCCTCGCGTTCGGGCCAGGACGGAATGTGGGCGATCACGTACCAGTCGCCCATGAAGCGCGGCACATCCACCGACGCCGGGCGCGGCAGGGGGCGGGTGTCCTGGCTGCTGCAGCCGGTGCCGAACAGGGCCACGGCCAGCAGGGAAAACAGCGGCGGCATGCGCATGGTGGGCCTCGGTCAGCGGGGGCGGAACAGGTAGTGGGCAACCAGCCATTGCTGGCCGTCGTCGTAACCGAACAGCTCGGCGCAGGCCATCCAGAACATGCGCCAGCGCTGCCACCACACGCGTGCGGCGGCGTCGCTGCCATAGGTCTGGGCCAGCAGCGGCAGCAGTTGCCCGCGTGCTGCATCCTGGTTGGCCAGCCAATGGTTGGCCGTGCGCTGGTAGTGGGTACCGTCCAGCAGCCAGCGCTGCTGCAGCTGCAGGTCGTGCTGGAAATGCAGCAGGGTATCGGCGGCCGGCATCAGGCCGCCGGTGAAGAAGTGACGCCCCATCCAGTTGTCATCGCCTTCGGTTTCGAACGGGTACATCAGCGTGCGGTGCGCGAAGATGTGCACGAACAGCGCGCCGTCCGGGCGCAGCCAGCCGGCGATGCGCCCCAGCAGCTGCGCGTAGTTGCGCACGTGCTCGAACATTTCCACCGACACGCAGCGGTCGAAGGCGTGCTCGGGCAGCTCCAGCAGATTCACGTCACGGGTGAGCACCTGCACGTTGCGCAGGCCGCGCGCTTCGCACTGGGCCATGATGTGTGCGCGCTGGCTGTGCGAGTTGGACACGGCGGTGATGCGCGCCGTGGGATAGCGCTCGGCCATCCACAACGTCAGCGAGCCCCAGCCGCAACCCAGTTCCAGGATGTCCTGGCCATCGGCCAGGCCGGCGCGCTCGCCATACAGTGCCAGCATCGCATCCTCGGCCTGGTCCAGTGTTTCGTGACCGGTACGGTAATAGCAGCTGCTGTACTTCAGGCGGTGGCCCAGGCACGCCTGGAAGAACGCGGCCGGCACTTCATAGTGCTGGCGGTTGGCCGCATCCACGTGCAGTGCCAGCGGGCTGGTCGACAGTTCCTGCAGGCGCTGCTGGAACCGTTGCGACTGCGCCTGCAGACCGCCGGCCTGTTCTTCGGCCAGCCGTTGCGCGCACATGCGGCGTATGCCCAGGCGCAGCACGGCATCGGGCAGCCAGCCGCGTTCGGCCCAGCCGGTCAGTCCGGTTTCAACCAGGGTGGGTGGGGTGAGCGAAGTGACCGCATTCATGGCGAGGGATCCTTGGGCGAGCGGGGGAACCACGGGAAGAACATCGGGGTGCTGCGCTGGTACTGGCGGTAGTCCTCGCCACGGCTGCGCAGCGCCTGCTTTTCGGTGAAGGGCACGCCGCTGAGGTAGCGCAGGAACACATACATCAGCAGCGGGCCGGACCAGGCCAGCCACCACAGCGGCGAGCCAACCGCCAGCAGCACGTAGGCGAACCAGTGCAGCCATTCGAAGAAATAGTTGGGATGCCGCGAGTAGCGCCAGAGGCCGTCGCGGCAGGTGCGGCCCTTGTTGGCCGGGTTGGCGCGGAAGCGCGCCAGCTGGCGGTCGGCCACGCTTTCACCGCCCACGCTGAGCAGCCAGACCGCGACCGCCGCGACGATCCAGCCGCCCATGTGCGTGCTGGGATTGGCCGCCACGGCTACGAAGGGCAGGGCGAACAGCAGCACCAGCAGCGCCTGCGCCATGAAGAAGCCGAAGATCTTGCCCTGGTGGCCGTGCCAGTGTTCACGCAGGTAGCGGTAGCGACCGTCTTCGTCTTCGTGGCGTACGCGCTGCCACAGGTGCAGGGCCAGCCGCGCACCCCACAGCCCGCCCAGCACCGCCAGTGCGATGCGCGGTGCCTGCGCACCCGCACCCAACCAGGCCAGCAGCAGGGCGGCGGCCGCCACGCCCTTGGCCCACAGCACATCGACCACGCCGATGTTGTTGTGGCGGCGCTGCCAGGCCCAACCCCAGCTCATCACCAGCGCGGCGTACAGCAGCACCCACAGCAGGCCGCTCATGGTCGCGCCCTCTGCAGCAGGGGCCGGCGCAGTGCGCGGACGCCATGGCGGGCCATGCCCACCAGCAACGGCAGCGCCACCGCCCAACCGAGGCCCAGCAAGGCAACGCCGTGCCAACGGGGTTCAGCGAAGGCGACGGCATCAAAACCGCGTGCGGCCGACAGGTAGGCCAGCGGTGCCAGCAGCAGGCCGAACAGGATCGGCAGCAGCCAATGCCGCTGCAGGAAGGCCATCGATGCAGTCAGGGTCATGGCGAAGGCGGCCCACAGCGCGCAGATCCACGGCGGCGGCGCCCAGCCGAAAGGGGCGGCGGCATAGCGCACGCTGCCGGTGGCGGCCACCACGCCGTCCACCAGCCACGCGCAGGCCAGGGCCAGCGCAAGCAGTTTCAGGTCCAGCCGAGGCTGCGGCGACGTCATCAACTGGCTGCCGATATAGATCGTTGCGGCCAGCAGGGCCGGCCACTGCCAGCCGCGCGCGGCACCGGCCACGGCGCACAGCCAGACTGCCTGGTTGCCGAGCAGATTGACCCAGGTGCGGCGCATCTCACACCGCCTGCCCGGCATTGCCGGCGGGGCGGTAGCCTGGGCGTGCCATCAGCAGGTGCGACACGCCGATCGAACGCTCCAGGAAGCCGCCTTCGCAGTAGGCCAGATAGAACTCCCACAGGCGGCAGAAGCGCGCGTCGAAGCCTTGTGCCTGCACGGCGCTGCGCTGGGCCAGGAAGCGCTGCCGCCAGGCACGCAGGGTCAGCGCATAGGAGTGCCCGAAGTCGTGCTGGGCCACCAGCTGCAGGTCGCTGCTGCGGGTCTTGGCGGCCATGATCGCGTTGATGGAAGGAATGAAGCTGCCGGGAAACACGAAGCGCTTGATGTAGTCCACGCTGCGGCGCGCCTGCTGGTAGCGATGGTCTTCGATGGTGATCGCCTGCAGCAGGGCCACGCCATCGGGCTTCAGCAGGCGCTGCAGGGTGGCCAGGTAAGTGTCCAGGTATTCGGCGCCAACGGCTTCGATCATCTCGATCGAGACCAGCTTGTCGAACGGCCCCTGCAGATCGCGGTAGTCCTGGGTGAGCAGGGTGATGCGGTCCTGCAGGCCGGCGTCGCGCACGCGTTGCTGCGCCAACGCGTGCTGTTCGGCGGAAATGGTGGTGGTGGTCACATGGCAGCCGTAGTGCCGTGCGGCATGCAGGGCGAAGCCGCCCCAGCCGGTGCCGATTTCCACCACGCGGTCGCCCGGCTGCAGCTGCAGCTGCTGGCAGATGCGGTCCAGCTTGCGCTGCGATGCGGTTTCCAGCGTTTCCTGTTCGCCGGCGAACAGTGCCGAGGAATACATCAGGTCCGGCGACAGGAACAGGCTGAAGAAGTCGTTGCCCAGATCGTAGTGGGCGGCGATATTGCGCCGGCTGCCAGCGCGGCTGTTGCGGCGCAGGCGGTTCCAGCCGCGCAGCAGCCAGCCGCCCACCCGTGCAGGGCCGCGCTCCATGCCGTCCAGCAGGTCGCGGTTGCGTACCAGCAGCTGCACCAGCGCCACCAGGTCGTCGCAGCGCCAATCACCGTCGATATAGCTCTCGCCCGCGCCCACGCTGCCCTGCGCGGCTACCTTGCGATAGAACGCCGGGTCTTCGATGGTCACCGTGGCGTGCAGCACGCCGCTGGCCTGGCCCAGCCGCTGCTCGCCGAACGCATCGCGCACCAGCAGGCTGCCTTCGCGCAGCGGTGCCAGCTGGTCCAGCAGGCGGCGGCGCAGGAAGGCGTCCAGCGCGCCGGGCGGGGCCAGGGCCACCGAGGGAGTGAGTTCGTTCATCGCGGTTTCTCGGCAAGGGAAGGGTGGTCGTGCACCGGGTTGCGCTTCAGCCACAGGCGCAGGGCCTGCCAATGAATGGCGGCCACCACCTGCACGGTCATCAGCGGGTAGGCGGCCAGCACCCGCGCCAGGCCGGGGCCATCCAGCGGGCGGCGCTGCATGCTCTGGGTGGCATCGAACTGGCGCACACCCTCGCGCCAGACCTGCATGTGCACGCGCAGTTGCTCTCCGGGCAGGCTGAAGCGCCAGTCGTAGTGGCAGTCCATGGCCATGAACGGCGATACATGGAAGGCCTTGTCGAACTGCCAGCGCAGGTCCTGATGGCCATGCAGGGCGCGCGCAACCGGCAGCACGTAGGCGTGGCGCTCCTTCCACGGCGTGTTGGTGATCTCGGCCACGATGCAGTCCAGGGTCTGTCCATCGGCGCGATAGCAGTAGTAGAAGCTGACCGGATTGAACACGTGACCGCCGAAGCGCAAATGGGTAAGCAGACGTACCGGGCCCTGCGGGCGATAGCCCAGCTCGCGGGCCGCATGGTCGCGCACGGCATCGGCAAGCGGCTGGTCCGGATCGCCGAAGTAGTCGCTACGGCGGAACTCGGCCACGTTGCGGCGGTTGACCGACCACAGCCAACGCCCGGCAAACACGCTGTCCAGTTCATCCAGGTCCAGCAGCAGCTGCGCGATCGGGTAACGGAACGCATGCGCGCGCGGCTGGTGACGGCGGTGCAGCACATGGCCGAAATAGAGAGCGCTGCCGCTCATGCCGGCACTTCCACGTCGAAGGTGCTGCTGGCCTGGGCGGTGCGTTCGCGCAGCGCATCCACCACCCGGCGGGCGCTGCGGATGCCGTCTTCGTGGAAGCCCCAGCCCCAGTACGCGCCGGCAAACCAGGTGTGGTGGCGACCCTGCACCTCGCCCCAGCGCTGCTGTGCGCGCACGGCGGCGTGGTCGTGCACCGGGTGCGCGTACTGCAGGCGGCGCAGCACCTTGCCCGGATCGATGGCGTCGCTGCGGTTCAGGGTGACCACCAATGGTGTATCGCCGGGCAGGCCCTGCAGCAGATTCATGCAATAGCTGACCGTGCAGGCCGCACCGGCTGCGCGCGGCACATGGGCGTTCCATGCGGCCCAGGCCTTGCGGTTGCGCGGCAGCAGCGAGGCATCGGTGTGCAGCACCGCCTCATTCGGCTGGTAGCGGATCGCGCCCAGCACCGCGCGTTCCACCGGGTCCACCTGCTGCAGCAGGGCCAGTGCCTGGTCGCTGTGGCAGGCCATGATCACTTCATCAAAGCCTTCCACGCCGGCGGCACTATGGATGCGCACGCCCCACGGCAGGCGCTCCACCGCGTGTACCGGGCATTCCAAACGCTCGCGCACCTGCCAGCGCGCACGCAGGGCATCCACGTAGCGCGCCGAGCCGCCGCGTACCACCCGCCACGGCTGGCGCCCGGTCATCTGCAGCATCTGGTGGTTGGCCATGAACTGCACCAGGTAGCGCGCGGGGAATTCCAGCACCGTGGCCGTTGGCGATGACCACAGCGCCGAGGCCATCGGCAGCAGATGCTCATCGACGAAAGCCTGGCCGTAGCCGTGCTGCCTCAGGTACTGGCCCAGGGTGGGGCCGTGTTCTTCCTGCAGCAGCGCCGGCGCCTGGCGATAGAAGCGGCGCAGGTCGGCCAGCATGCCCCAGAAGCGCGGCGAGACCAGGTTGCGGCGCTGGCAGAACAAGCCATCAAGCGAAGTGGCATTGTATTCCACGCCGCTGCGCTCGCTGTGCATGGAAAAACTCATGGTGGTGGGCTGCGAGGCCACTCCCAGCTCGTTGAACAGCCCGGTGAGCAGGGGGTAATGCTGCTCGTTGAAGACGATGAAGCCGGTATCGACGGCGAGCGGGCGCCCATCCACGGTGACGTCATGGGTATGGGTATGCCCGCCCAGATAATCGTTGGCCTCGAACAGGGTGACTTCGTGTTCGCCGTCCAGCCACCAGGCACTGGCCAACCCTGCAATGCCCGATCCGATGATTGCGATGCGCATGTCAGTGCCCCGCCTTGGCCAGCACCCAGTCGGGTATGGGTTTGAGGCCTTTCACCAGGCCGACCGCCGCCATCGCGCGCAGGCCGTACCAGGTCAGGTCGATTTCCCACCAGCGGAAGCCCTGGCGCACCGTGCCGGGGAAGAAGTGATGGTTGTTGTGCCAGCCCTCGCCAAAGGTGAGCAGGGCCAGCCACAGGTTGTTGCGGCTGTCATCGCGGGTGTCGAAGCGGCGGCTGCCGAAGCGATGGGCCAGCGAATTGATGGTGACCGTGGCGTGGAACAGCACCACGGTGGAGATGAAGAAGCCCCAGACCAGCAGCTGCGGGCCGCTGGTGTGCAGGCCTGGTGCGGTGTGCTGCAGCAGTTCGCCCAGCCCGAACAGGGCCGCCGCCAGCAGCACCGGCACGGCGATATCGAAACGGTCCAGCCAGCGCAGCTCGGGGTAACGGGCCAGATCCGGCACGCGGCTGAGATCGGTGCTGAAGGCTTCGCGGGTCAGGAACCAGCCCATGTGGCTGCGCCAGAAGCCGAATTCCTTAGGTGAATGCGGATCCTGCGGCTGGTCGGCGTGGCGGTGGTGATGGCGGTGGTGCGCGGCCCACCACAGCGGCCCGCGCTGTACGCTGGCGGCGCCGATCACCGCGAACGCGAACTGCACCGGTCGCGAGGTCTGGAAGGTGCGGTGGGAAAAGTAGCGATGGTAGAAACCGGTGATGGCGAACATGCGCACGGCGTACAGCGCGGCCGCCACGGCAACGGCGGTCCACGAAACGCCCACCCAGATCACCCCCAGGCAGGCCACGTGCAGCAGCACGAAGGGCACCGCGCGCAGCCAGTCGATGCGCCCGGCCTGCGCTGCCGGCACCTCGGTCGCAGTGCTGCCGGTGTCGAACCAGCGGCGCAGGGTGCGCAGCAGGCGGGCGCGTCGGCGGGGCAGGGGCGCAGCTGCAGACATGTTCGGTTTCCGGAAGGCGCGTGTGTAGGTGCCTACGTTGCAACAGCGCGATTGGATGCAGTGCATTCGCATCCGTGCGGTAATTCACCTGTTCGTAACACCACACGCCGCAACCAGCGGCGCTTCCTGCTCGCGCTGCCACTGGCTGCGGCTGGCGGGGACGGGGGGATTCCTGAAGGCCACGCGCACCTGCGGGTAGTGCCCCTTGCCGTCGCGCAGGTTGCTGGTGCCGTTGAACTCGAGCAGGCGACGGTCGGCGTTGGCATAGACCAGGCTCAGGCCGGGTGCCACAGCGCCGTACCAGGCATCCAGGCGCACGGCGAAGGACTGTGCCGGCTGGCCCTGCCATTGCAGCGCGCCGCGGTACTGCACCTTCAGCGGGTAGAAACGCTGCCGCCCCGGCACCAGGAAGGACAGGGTGACCGGCTGGCCGCGCAGCAGGGTGTCCCAGTGCTGGCGCACGGCGGCATCGAAGCCGGCATCGATCACCGCGTCTGCCGGAAGCGCGACCCGTGCTTGTACGGGTGCCGCGTCGCCGACTTCCCGCCACTGCACCTGCACGGCCGTTGCGGAAACGTCCAGCGTGGCGGTCTGGCCGCTGCGGCGGTCTTGCAGGGTATAACCGCGTGCGGCGGGGCGGCCGGTGGCAGGCAACTGCTTGCGGGCGAAGGGCTGGCCCGATCCACAGCGGTACTCCACCCAGCGCTGTGCCCCTTCGTCCGGGCCCTGCAGCCAGTGCACCTCGCGGTAGGCCACACGCCCGTCCGTGGTGGTGGCCACCCCTTCGCTGCGCAGCAGGGTGGGTTCGGCATGGGCGCAGACAGGCAACAGCAGCAGGTAGGCACAGGTTCGCATGGGCGGCGTTCTGTCGGGTCTGCCAGTACTACGTGGCGGCGTGGCCAATGGATGCATCGGCCGCTGCATCCAATCGCCGCCTGCCTGCGTAGAGGCACAGGAACCACCTTCACCTGATTGCCGCCCCTGCCCATGTATGTTGAACGCCGCCCGCCCCGCAGCCCTTTCGACGCCGCCCGTCTCGTGTCCAGTGCCCAGCAGCCCAGCAGTGAGCCCACCAATTGGACCGGTGACATGGACGGTGTGGCCCGGCTGCGTGACCGTGCCTGCTTCCTGCGCATCTACGATCATTTCATGCCACGCCTGTGCGTCTACCTGCGTGGCCTGGGGGCAACACCGGCGATCGCCGAGGAGCTGGCACAGGAGGCGTTGCTGCGCCTGTGGCTGCGTGCGGCCGATTTCGATGCCGCGCAGGGCGCGCTGAGCACCTGGCTGTTCCGCATTGCACGCAACCTGCATATCGACCGCGTGCGCCATGAACGTGGTTGGCTGCAGGCGCAGGCCGCGGTGGCCGATGCTGCCAGCTTCGACGTGGTCGAGCGCAGCAGTGCCGAAGAGTACGCCGACCAGGTAAGGCTGCGCCAGCGCATCAATGAACTGCCGGCGGTGCAGGCACGGCTGGTGCGCATGTCCTACTTCGAGGCGCGCAGCCACGGCGAGATCGCTGCTGCGCTGGGCATGCCGCTGGGCACGGTGAAGTCGCACCTGCGCAGGGCATTCCTGCAGTTGCAGTCGAAGGTGGGAGGTGGCCAGTGAGCCCGCGCCACCACCTGCACGAATCGACGTTGATCAGTTATGCGTCCGGTGGCCTGCCGACGCCATTGAGCGTGGTCGCAGCCGCGCACCTGGAACATTGCCCGGCCTGTCGCCAGCGCCTGCGCGATGCCGAGGCGATCGGCGCGGTGCTGCTGGAGCAGACCCAGCCGGCCGTGGACGAGGCGCGGCATGCGCAGCTGCGCATGGCCATGCTGGCGCAGATGGACCAGGCCGATGGTGGACTGGCTGCGCCCTGCGTGGCGGCCCGCGCGGTACCCAGCGAGCGGCCACAGGCGAACCCGGACCACTTGCCGGTGGCCCTGCATCCGTACTTCGGAGCGTCGCTGTCTCAGCTGCGTTGGCGCTGGATCGCGCCGGGGGTGTATTGCATCCGTGCGGCGCAGATGCCGTCGCTGATCATGCTGAAGATCGCCCCGGGCAAGTGCCTGCCCATGCACAGCCATGGCCAGAGTGAGCTGACCCAGATTCTGCGGGGCAGCTACAACGATGCACTGGGTCTGTTCGCGCCGGGTGATGTGGCTGATCTGGATGAGGAGGTCGAGCACCAGCCGGTAACCGCGCCGGGCGTGCCGTGCATCTGCGTGTCGGCGCTGGATGCACCGCTGGTGTTCAGCGGCTGGCTGGCGCGCAGGATCCAGCGTTTTGTGAAACTCTAGCGCGCCGCAGGAGCCGTGCATGAGCGCTGACAACACGCAATCCATGAAGATTCTTCTGGTCGGCAGCGGCGGTCTGGTCGGGCAGGGAGTTGCGCTGGCCTGCGCGGAGTCTGCCGAGGTGGCGCAGGTCACCGCGCTGGTGCGTCGCGAAGGCGCGGCCCCTGCGGGGTTCGAGGAAATGGTGCTGCCCGACTTCCTGCAGGCCGCGCACGCCGATCTGCCGTGGGCGGGATTCGATGCGTGTTTCTACTGCGCAGGTGCGCCGCCACTGGGCACGCCGGAGGCCGAATACCGGCAGGTGACGGTGGACGCCACGTTGGCCGTTGCCCGCGCGTGGACCGCCGCCAATCCGCAGGGCTGCTTCCTGTATGTATCCGGCGCACACGCCAACCCGGCCAGTCGAATCATGCCGCTGCGGGTGAAAGGTGAGATCGAGCAGGCGCTGGCGCGACTGCCGGTACGCACAGTGATGTTGCGGCCCGCAGGCGTGCAACCGGTGGCGGGTACCGGGACCCGGCACACCCTGATGAAGCCGTTCTACTGGGTGGCCGCGCCGTTGATGGGATTGGCCGGAAGCGTGCTGCCGTCGCTGGCGGTCAGCAACCGGGCGATTGGCGAGGCGATGATCGCGCTGGCCGGCATGGCGCAGCCCCCCGGTGTGGTGGAGTGCGCACAGATCCACCGTTTCGCAGGGGCGGAACGGTAGGGGCCGACCTTGGTTGGCCCGCATCGCACCGCTCTGGTAGGGGCCAACCTTGGTTGGTCCGCCTTTCGTGCCGACCGAGGTCGGCGCCTACCAGGGCCTGTGCGCGTGCCGACGAAGGTCGGCACCTACCAACGCTCCCGATCGCGCATTGGCGCCAGGCCACCGCGGGACACTGCGCAGTGTCCTGCTGTCCTGCAGGGTGACACGCGCCTGGCGCGCTGCGTTTCTGTGACTGCCTGCCCACAAGCACAGTCGCAACGCACGGTGCGCGCACGCGATCCGCGCCCCTCGTTGAGCATGGCCCCGCGCCCGACGTGGGCGCGTAACGTCCGGACCTGCTCATGAATGCTCCGTTTCGTTCTTCGTTGCTGCCGCTGGCCCTGACGGCGGCGGTCCTGCTGCTTGCAGCCCCGGTCCAGGCGCAGTCCGACCGCAGTCGCGAAACCGCCAGCACCGGCTGGGCCACCCAGAACGGCGGCACCCGCGGCGGCTCGGCGGCGGCGGCCACCGCGGTCTTCACGGTTTCCACCGCGGCAGCACTGAAGACGGCCCTGAAGGCCAGTGTCGGCAGCGGCGGTCGCATCATCCGCATCAGCGGGGTGATCGACATGAGTGAAGGGCAGCCCTACAGCACCTCGGCCGACATGAAGTCGCGCGCCCGTGTCGAGATTCCCACGCAGACCACGCTGATCGGCGTGGGCAGCAACGCAGAACTGCGCGAGGCCTACCTGATGGTGAAGGCCAACGATGTGATCATCCGCAATTTGACCATCGAAAACCCGTGGGACCCGCAACCGGTGTGGGACCCGGACGATGGCAGTGCAGGAAACTGGAATTCCGAGTTCGACGGTCTGACCGTGGACGGTGCCAGCAATGTCTGGGTCGACCATGTGACCTTCACCGATGGTCGCCGCACGGATGACCAGAACGGAACCGCCAACGGGCGACCCAAGCAGCACCACGATGGCGCCATGGACGTGAAGAATGGCGCTAACTACGTGACCGTGTCCTATTCGGTGTTCCGCCTGCACGACAAGAACAACCTGATCGGCTCCAGTGACAGTGCCAGCAGCAAGGACAGCGGCAAGCTCAAAGTCACCATCCACAACACGCTGTTCGAGAACATCGGCTCGCGCGGGCCGCGTGTGCGCTTCGGTCAGGTGCATCTGTACAACAACTACCACGTGGGCAGCACCAGCCACGCCGTGTATCCCTTCAGCTATGCGCACGGGGTGGGCAAGGAGTCGAAGATCCGCTCGGAATCGAACGTGTTCCAGATCGCCGGTGTCAGTGGCTGCGACAAGATCGCCGGCAGCTACGGCGGCAGCGTCTATCGTGACGACGGCTCGATCCTCAACGGCGCCAGCCTGGTCTGCAGCTGGGACCGCAACGTGGGCTGGACACCGCCGTACAGCTACATTCCGTTGAACGCGACGCAGGTGGCGGCCGACGTGCTGGCCAAGGCCGGCGCCGGCAAGCTGTAGGTCGACACCTGCGCGCCCGGTCCATGCGTGGGCCGGGCGCGTGGGGCCGATCAGGGGCTGAGGGCGCTGCGCACCGATTCGGCCAGGTCGCTGCGGGTGAAGGGTTTGGAAAGCAGCGGTGCGCCGCGCCCGGGGCTGCCCACGGTTTCATGGTCACGCGGGTAGCCCGAGGTGAACAGTACGGCCACTGAGGGCCAGCGCTCGCGCACCTGCCGGCCCAGCTCCCAGCCAGACATGCCCGGCATCACGATGTCCGAGAACAACAGATCGATCTGGGTGTCGGGCCGCTCCAGCAGACGCAGGGCGGACGGCCCATCGTGTGCTTCCAGCACGCGGTAGCCCAGCTGTCGCAGTGCATCCACGGTGTAGGCGCGCACGTCGTCGTTGTCCTCGGCCACCAGGATCGACTCCTCGCGTGCTTCGTAGCTGGCCCAGCCGCTCTGCGTCGGCGCCGCCTGGCTGGGCAAGGGCAATGTTGAGCGCGGGAACATCATGGTGATGCTGGTGCCTCCGCCGGGCACCGAATCGACCAGCACGTGGCCGCCGGACTGCTTCACGAAGCCATGCACCATCGACAGCCCCAGGCCAGTACCGCGGCCGACCTGCTTGGTGGTGAAGAACGGTTCGAACACCTTGGCCAGCGTTTCGGCCGACATGCCATGGCCGTTGTCGCGCACGCGCAGCATCACATACTCGCCCGGCGTTGCATCCGGGAACAGGGCGGCATAGTCGTGGTCCAAGTGACTATTGTCGATCTCGATCACCAGCTGGCCGCCGTGGTCCATGGCATCGCGTGCATTCACAGCCAGGTTCAACACCGAGACTTCCAGCTGGCTGACATCCAGTTCTACGCACCAGATGTCGTCAGCGCTGCGGATCTCCAGCTGCACCAGCTCGCCCAGGGCGCGCTGCAGCATGTCCTGCATGCCATGCACGGCGTCATTCAGATTCACCGCCTCGCTGTGCAGCGGTTGCCGGCGGGCGAAGGCGAGCAGGCGCTGGGTCAGGCTGGCGGCGCGGTTGACGCCCTTCAAAGCGTTGTCCAGCGCCCGCGTGGTCATGCCGGCCGGTTCGCCATTGCGCTGGTTCAGCAGCATGGCATGTTCCACGTTGCCGGCGATCACGGTCAGGATGTTGTTGAAATCGTGAGCGATGCCGCCGGTAAGCTGGCCCACAGCTTCGATTTTCTGCGATTGCCGCAGCGCGTGTTCGGCCTGCATTCGGGCAGTGGTTTCGACCGCTTCGCAGACCACCGCGGCCACCTGGCCATCGGGGCCCAGCAGCGGCCGCAGCGAAAAATCGAAACTGCGCTTGCCGGTGGGCAGTTCCAGTTCGAACGCATGCAGCGACGGGGTGCCTGCGGCGGCGTTCTGCACCGCGTCGGTGACGGTGCGCGCGGCCTGCGGGGTCGCGGCAAACCAGGCTGTGCTGGAAAACTGCGTGCCCACGACATCAGGCTTGCCGGCCATCACCGCTGCCAGCGAGGCCACGTTGGCATCGATCACCCGGCCGTCCAGATCCAGCAGCACCTGGTGCTGGAAGCTGGATTCAAAGATCGCCTGCAGGCGCCGCTTGCTGGCCTGCAGTTCGGCGGTGCGGGCGTGTACCTGCTGTTCCAGCGACTGATTGTCCTGGCGCAGCGCCAGCTCGGCGCGCTTCAATCCGGACACATCACTGCCCAGGCAGGTGTAGCCGGTCACCGTGCCGTCAGCAGCAAACTCGGGCACGCAGTCCATCTGCACGAAGCGGGCTTCGCCGCTGCGGTGGGTCAGGGTGATCTGGAAGCTGGCGCGCTCGCCGGCCAGTACCCGTTCCAGGCTGGGCAGGGCCTGCTGGAACGAGGCGCTGTTGCCGATGTCGGCCGGCTGCTTGCCCAGCAGGTCGTCCAGCGCAATGCCATGCCAGTCCAGGAAGGCCTTGTTGGCGAAGCGGTAACGGTGGTCGGCGCCCAGGTGCGCGATCAACGCGGGAATGGCATCGGTGATCTGCTGCAGTTGTGCCTGGCTGTGCCCCAGCGCCGTGCGCGCCTGGGCCAGCTGGTTGCGTTCGCGGGCTTCATCGCGGGCACGCCGGATCGCGTCCGGCAACCGCTGCAGCCGCTGCTTGACCACATAATCGCGCGCGCCACGGGTCAGCGCCTGCACGGCCAGCTCTTCGGTCAGGGTGCCGGAAACAAAGATGAAAGGAATCTGCGGCGCGTGCTCGCGCGCCAGCGCCAGTGCGGTATCGCCGTCGAACCCCGGCAGCACATGGTCGGCCAGGATGACGTCGAACTGTGCCGAGGTGATGGCCGCCAGGAACGTGTCGTGCGCCCACACCCGGTGGGTGTCGAAGCGCAGGCCGGAGCGCTGCAGCTGGGCCGTGATCAGTTCGGCGTCCAGCGCGCTGTCTTCCAGCATCAGAATCCGCAGGCGGCCGCCTGCAGGCGCGGGGTCATTCATGGGTGGGGGTGTTCCCGTTGCCGCCGCGGTGCGGAGGTGGCTGGTTGGTGATGCCCCAGAACATGCCAAGGCCCTGGATGGCGTCGAAGAATTCCTTGAAATCCACCGGCTTGACGACGAAGGCGTTGACGCCCAGCTGGTAACTGCGCACCAGATCCTGCTCTTCGCGCGATGAGGTCAGCATGACGATCGGGGTGCTGCTCAATTCCGGGTCCTCGCGCACTTGCTGCAGCACTTCCAGACCGTTGATCTTGGGCAGTTTCAGGTCCAGCAGCACCACCACCGGGCCGCCGTGGTAGGCGCCGGCGAAGTTGCCCTCGCTGCGCAGGTAATCCAGTGCCTCGGCGCCATCGCGCACGTGCACCACCGCGTTGAGCAACTGGCAGCGCGCAAGCGCAGCCAGGGTCAGTTCGGCGTCCTTGGGGCTGTCCTCGACCAGGAGGATCGGCCGCAGATCCCTCATGGGTGTTCTCCGGTAGAAAGGGGAAGAGTGAAATAGAGCGTGGCACCTTCACCCAGCGTGCCTTCGGCCCAGGTACGCCCGCCATGGCGGCCGATGATGCGGCGCACGTTGGCCAGGCCGATCCCGGTCCCTTCGAATTCGTCTTCGTGGTGCAGGCGCTGGAATACGCCGAACAGTTTGTCCACATAGCGCATGTCGAAGCCGCAGCCGTTGTCGCGCACATGGAAGATGTCTTCGCTGGCACTGCGCTGGTGGCCCACTTCAATCACGGCGTCGGCAACGTCACGGGTGAACTTCACCGCGTTGGACAGCAGGTTCTGCCAGACCAGGCGCAGCATGGTGGGGTCGGCCTCGACCACCGGCAGCGGGCCGATGCGCCAGTCGATGCTGCGCCCGGCATAGTCCAGCGCCAGGGTGCGGCGCACATCCTGCGCCAGCGCGCCCATGTTGATATGCATGCGGCCCAGGGTGGAACGGCCCATCTGCGAAAAACTCAGCAGGTCGTCCACCAGCGTGCCGGCGGACTTGGCCGATTCCACGATGGTGTCCAGGAAGCGCCGTTCGTTCTCGCTCAGACGCTCGGCCGCCGAGCTGCCCAGCAGTTCGGAATAACCCACGATATGACGGAACGGGGCGCGCAGATCGTGGCTGACCGAGTACGAGAAGGCTTCCAGTTCCTTGTTGCTGCGGACCAGCTGTTCGTTCAGTTCAGCCATTTCTTCGGCCTTGCGCAGCACGATATCAACGATGGCCGTGCGCATTTCGTGCGCGGCCTCGGCGTCGGCGTCGGTCCAGGGAAGGCTGCGTTGCTGCACGGTTTCCTTCCATGCTTCGAAGGAGTGGCGCGGCGACAGCGCGGTTCCCGGATCGCCGGATTTGCGCGGATCGCCGCCCCAGCGCACGGTGCGCACCACTTCGGGACGGAACCACATCAGGTAACTGTCGTGCAGCTGCGAAATGGACACCGCCAGCACGCCACTGGCCACGTCGCTCAGGCGCGCGGCCGAAGGCCAGGCTCCGGCCAGATGGTCGGTATGGAACACTTCCTCGCCCGGGTGCTCGGCGGCCACCCAGTGCGCCAGGCGCAGGATGTCCTCGCGGGCGGGGCACTGTCCCACGCGCATGCAGTCGCCCTTGTGCACGATCGCCGCGCCGGCCGCTTCGGTCAGGGCCAGCAGGCTGCTGTGGTCCTGGCGCAGCGCCGCCATGAAGTCTTCATCGCCGGCCATGCGAGCCAGCAGCTTGACCTGCAGCGAACGGCGGATCACCCGATCTTCCACCACCCGCCCGCGCTCCTTCAGCGCAATCTGCAGCGACAGGATCTGCCCCATGAACTCGCAGGCCGTGCGCACGGGGTAGGGCAGGCGGCGGGCATTGGCGGTATGGCAGGACACCAGTCCCCACAGTCGCCCTTCGTGGATAAGCGAAACCGACATCGATGCGCCGGTGCCCATGTTGCGCATGTACTGCAGGTGCACCGGAGAAACACTGCGCAGCACCGCCAGACTGAGGTCGGTGGGCGCTGCGTCGGCGGCTGCGGCATCGCGCACCAGCGGCACGGCGGTGTAGTCCGAATCGGCGATCAGGCGCACCCGGTTGCGCCGGTACAGCTCGCGTGCCTGCGCCGGAATGTCCGATTCGGGGAAGCGCAGGTCCAGGTAGGAAGGCAGTACGCCGTTGCCATCTTCGGCCACCACAGTGCCATTCCAGGCGCTGTCGAACTGGTAGACGAGGGTGCGGTCGAAACCGGTCATCGCGCGCATGTGCTGGGCGGCCAGCTGGCACAGATCGGCCACGGTGGCGGCCGATTCGATCTCGGACATCAGACGGCGGATGGCCGGGTAGAGCTCTTCCAATGAACTGGGCTGGCCAGGCACCGGCGTTTCCAGCTCCACCAGCAGGTCGTGCTGCGAGCGATGTACCAGCAACTGGTGGCGGCCATGGCCGTCCAGATGCACGGCGCCCACGTGTACGCTGCTGTCGACCGCCGTGCGGCGCAGCTGTGGCAGGAACGGGGCCAGTACGCCGCCCAGCACCGCGTCCAGCGGCTGCCCGAGCGGGTCGCCAAACTGTTGCAGCAGGGAGTCCTGGCTGATCGCGCGCTCGCGCACCTTCAGCGTGACCGGATCGGCGACCAGCAGCACGCCGTAGGGCTGGATGGCGCCGGGCGTATGGATAGGCTCGCGGGCACAGACGGACAGCGCCAGATCGTTCACGGCGTCAGTGGCGTTGGACATGAAGACAGGAACCCGGAAGTGGTGAGGCGGCGCAGGCGCGCGCCCGGAACAAGGAAAGCGACAGGCATCGCTCTACTATCGCATTGCTGTCAACGGCTGGATCAGGCATTTCTGAACGCTTCATCCACGCGTCGCCCGACGAATTCAAAAGCAGCGCAGGCTGCGGCAGCCGCCTGTCCGCGCTGCGCATCCGTCAGTGCTAGCGCGTCCATCGCGGCCCGCACGTTACGCCAGTGCCCAGCGACCCCGGCTGCAGCCGGTGCCAGGTGGCGTGCGCCGAAGCCTTCGTGCAGGCCCAGACGCGCTGCATGGTGCAGCAGCACCGCCGCGCCCATGCTGGAACCTTCGGCCACGTACCACCAGCCCAGCGCCACCGGCAGCGGTGCCGTGGCCAGCGCCGGTGCGTCGGCGGTCGGCATCGCAGGGTGTGCGCCCAGATCCTGCAGATCGGCCAGCACCTGCGTGTGCTTGCCCGGTTCTGTCGCCGCCATCGGCAGATCCTGCCGCCGGTACAGAGCTGCCACCGCGCCATGAAACTGCCCCTGTACCTGCAGGAAGCGCAGATAGTCGCGGCGATCATCGAAGATGCCCAGGGCCATCAGGCGTTGGTCCAGGCGCTCGTGGGTGCTGCGCGTGGCCGTCTTCAGCATCGCGCTGAGCGGCTCGTCGGGCGCAGAAGGGGAGGCAGCGCGTTGCGCGCAGGGGGCGGGGACGGACATTGGCGCTACGCTAGCAGAAGCGGTGTAAACGCAGTGAAGAGATTTCGCCCGGGATGCACCCGCAGTGAACGCCGGCTGCACGCGGCCAACGGTACGGTGGGCGCCGACCTCCCCGCTGGCCATCCCGTGAACCTGCAGCCCACTCCCGCACGTCTCTCCTTCCGGCACATCTTGCCCGACACCTGCCGGTTCGATCTGTTGCAGATCGATGCACTGAAGGACCCCGGCAGCGGCCGCATCGTCCATCTGTACTCGTTGGTGGCGCGCTGCCATGGCTGCGCGCAGGTGTTCACCGCGCACGAAGGCGCCGGCTTCATCAGCACCTCGGTGGCACGCATCCTGCGGTGTCCGGAAGGCTGTGGGGAGCACGGCTTGAAACCGCACGTGCTGCGCGACTGGCAGCCGGCCGCCGCCTGAGACCTGCCGGCGCCGTCACGGTGCCGGCGCCAACAACGCAGGTCGGCTGTCGAACCAGTCGCGCGCGCCGGCCAGGTGCCACTTGCGGCGATCGCCATCCAGTTCGATGCCCGCGCCCAGCACGCCCCAGCGCAGATACAGATCGCCCTTGCGGCGCTGCTGCAGCAGATCCAGCCGCGCACGCAGCGCGAACCGGTCGTTCTCGGCCTGCAGGTCATCCAGCATCAGGTGCCCGGGCTGCCAGCGCAGCGCGGTTCTTGCCTCCACCCGCCCGGAATCGAGCAGCTTCAGTACCCAGCCCGGGTAGTCGCCGCGTTCGGCAAACACCGCCAGCAGCGGGCCGGCATCGCTCATGGCCACCCGCGCCCGTGCGTCCACCTGGAAGGGGGACTGGGCATCAATGCGGCCTTCGTCCACGTCCAGGCGGCCCTGCCACCCCTGCGGTTCCGGCCGGCCATCAATCTGCACGTTGCGCAGTTCCACCGCGCTGCCGGTCAGGTCGAACCAGCGCTGGCGGAAGTCGCCGCGCTGCAGGGTGCCGTCCACGCGGGTGTCGGCACGCAGGTCCAGGCCGGCAAGTTGCAGGCGCGCGCCCTGGCCGAGCAAACGCGCCGTGCCCTGGCCGATGCGGCCATCGGTGTCCAGCCCGACGTCGCCACTCAGGCGCGCCGTGCCCGACACCAGGCGCACCTGCCCATTGCCCAGGAAGCGGTTGTAGGCGGCCAGATCGGGAATATCCGCATCGTTGAAGCGGAGCCGGGCGCGCACGCCGCGGCGCAGCTCACGCAGGCGGCCGTCACCGCTCAGCTGAAGTGACAGGTCGCGCCCCTCGAACAGGGTGGCCGCGTCCTTACCCTGCGTGCGTGCGGAGAAACGCGGCAGCCGCACGTCCAGCTCGGCACGGGTGGGCGTACCGGCCTTCAACGCGCCGTGGGCACTGGCGGTGCCGGCCATGCGCACGCCGGCCACTTCGGCCACGGCTTCGGCTGCGGGCAGATCCACCGTGCTGCCGGCCACCAGCTCGCCGTCCTGCACACGCAGGTCGGCCTTCAGCACGCCGCCGCCGTCCAGCTGGAACCAGGGCTTGCGCACGAACAGGGCCGGAATCCAGTTGAGCGAGGTGAACGTCCATTCGCCCTGTACCTGGCCCGATGTGCGCTCCAGCAGGCTGGCCGGGTCGTCGAAGGGAATATCGTGACCGCGGATATGCAGGTCGGCATCCAGTGCCGCGCCGCGGTCGGGGCGTGGTGGCAGCCGCGCCTGCAGGCGCATGTCCTGCGCCACATCCAGCTGCAGCGCCAGCACGCCGCGATCGGGGGCTCCGTCGCCCAGCTGCAGCGGCACCCGCCAGATGGCACGGGTGCCCGGCGTCAGCGCGCCGCGCTGCAGATGCACGTGCGCCTGCAGCTGGCCGGCCAGCGGTGAACTGGCGATGGCCACCTGCTGGGCGTCGGTATTCATGCGCAGGCCCTGGCTGCGCGCGGTGATGTCCAGCGTGCCTTCCACCAGGGTGAACTTGCGGATGCCCGGCGCCTGGTCGCGGTAGTGCCGCGGGTAGCGGAAGGTGGATTTCAACTGCATGCCCGACAGCAGTTGTACGCCATCGTAGCTGGCGAAGGCATCGTCGAATTCAACCTGCGAATCCAGCAGTTGCGACGGGCCGCCACGCAGCTGCTTGACGAAGCCGATGGTGCCGCTGCCGCCGCCCTGCAGCAGCAGTTTGCCGAAACGTGCGCTGCGGATGCTGTCGCTGTGGATCGCGTCGAAGCGCAGCGTCCAGCCCTGGTCGCCACGCGGCGGCGAGGGCACCATGTCCTGCACGCGCTCGATCTCGGCCGATACCCCGGTCGCCTGCAGGTGCGGTACGCGCACCTCGCGGCGGAACAGCGGCAGCACCGCCAGCCGCGCACTGGCACGGTCGGCGTGCAGCACATAGACGGTGTGGTTCACATGGCCGCGCATGTGCACGTTCCAGGCAATCACATGGCCGGGCAGCAGGGTAATGGCCGGCCCGGTGGACATCACGAACTTGTGGGCCTTGCGATTGGTCACCGCGTCGAACAGTGGCGTATTCAGGAAAATATTGCCGGCCAGCAGATACAGCGCCTGCACACTCAGCAGGCACCACGCCAGCAGCCGCCAACCACGTGGCCAGGTGGAAAAGTGGAAGATGCGGCGCGGCATGCAGGCCTTCTCGATGGGACGTGGTTCACTATCTCGAACACTGCGGCGGCGCGGCGTGAACGCAACTGCGTGTCGGCTGCCATAATCAAGCGGTCTACGTTCAAGGAGCCCACGGCATGAATGCCACCACCCGCACGGAAGGCGCAGCCGCACAGGGCGCGCATGCGGCCACTGCCAGCGCGGCGTTCGATCCGACCTACGTGTCCAGCAACGGCGAAGCGCAATTGCAGGGCGCCGGCCATGCCATCACCGTGAACGGCGAAGACCAGTCGGTGAAGCTGGCGCAGGAAAAGAAGGTGTCAGGCACCGGTCCCAGCACACAGTTCCGCGGCACGTCGGTGGCCGCTGCAGCCACGCCCACCCGCGACGGCGTGGATTATCTGGTAACGGTCGACAGTGTGGTGGGCAACCGCATGAAGGCCGGCGGATTCACCCAGGAAGACAGCACCGGCGCACGGGGTCGCTACCGCGTCAGCCTGCCGCACGGCGCGCTGGATACCGATCCCACCACGGTGAATCCCTTCGATCCGCAGACCATCCCCAAGGGCGGCAGCGTCACCCTGGATGGCCAGCATTTCACCGGAACGGCGCTGGAAGGGCGCTTCCGCAACATCGCCATCCAGAGCCAGGTGACCGAGGCACAGGGCGCCAGCTACCGCGTGGATCATCTGGACGATGGCCGCGTGCGCGTCACCACCGGCCCCAACCAGGCGGTGGAAGCGTTCAACGGCGTTGGCTTCGCGGCAGGCAAGTTGACCGCCGTGGCCGGGCGCCAGGACGCGCTGGGGCAATCCACGGTGCGCACCGCCACCTTCGATCTTGAGCAGGTGGACGGCCGCGCGGCGTACCAGCACTTCATCGACACCGGGGTGATGGACGTGCACACCCCCGGCGTGCAGGACCTGGCCACCGTGGAACGGCTGGGCATGAGTTCACAGACGCGCCTGAAGGTGGGCGTGGGCGATGCGTTCAACCTGGACGTGGCCGGGCAGCGCAACAGCGGCGATGTGGTGCGCGTACGCCACGAGGATGGCAGTTTCACCGAACAGCGCAGCGTAGAATACAGCGGCAACGTACCGGTCAGCCGCTTCAGTGCCTACGGTGCCGATGGCCAGGAAGACATCAGCCAGCGTCGCTATCAGTTCCAGATCGACCTGCGCGACCACGAACACGGCGAACAGATTGCCGGCATGGTGAATGCCGCGCTGACCGGCAACGCGGCCGGCGATCGCGGCCCGCTGCATGCCGGGGTGGAGAACACCCTGGTGCTGGATGAGCCGCAGATGCGCGCCCTGATGGAGCGCACCCAGGCCATGGTGAAAGACAATCCGATGCTGGGCCCCGACTGGCGCCTGCTGGCCGAGGACGGGCAGGGCAGGCCGCAGCACGATGTGGATGCATTCGCTGCCGCGCTGGCACGCAACCAGGGCCATTCGGCCTATGGGCTGGGCGAGCGCCTGTTCCGCGTCGCGTCAGCCGAAGGCCGTGAACTGCAGCCGATCGAGGCCGGCGTGCAGTCGCAGGCCTTGCAGGACCTGCCGCCGCCTTCACCGTTGCTGCCGCAGCACGACCCTCGCAATGAAGCCAGCCCGCGCCATGGACTGTGGCTGCAGACCCAGGGCGCGGTGAACAGCCTGGACCAGGCCATGGGGCGCCAGCCCGACCAGGCCAGTGAGCGGCTGGGCATGGCGCTGCTGGTGGCCGCCACCCACAAGGGCATGGAACGGGTGGACCAGGCGGTGTTGAGTGACGATGGCCGCTACGCCTTCGCGGTGCAGGGCGAAGTGCATGCCGCCGACCGGCAGATTGCCCGCGCCGATACCGCGCAGGCGGTGGCTACACCGGTGGATGATCACGTGCGCGAACTGCAGCAGATGCCAGAGCGTGCCGCACCCGAAGCTCAGGTCGCGCAGCAGCGCGAGCAGGAGCAGGTGCAGCAGCAGGAGACAGCGCGCAGTCTGGCGCGCTGATCCAGGCGCGCTTTCGAATCGGTAGCGCCGGGCGATGCCCGGCGTTCCCTGCAAACTCTCAGCCCGGCAGTTCGCACTGCATCTTGCCGTCCACGTAGTACGGCTTGGGCACGTTCGGGTTCTCGCTGGTCTTCTCGAACACCACTTCAAACGTATCGGCGGCGGGCGTGCCCTTGCGCTCGGTGCAGGCGTCTTGCAGTTTCTTCTTCACCGCAGTGATGCCGGCATCGCGGTTGGCACCGTCGGCGCTGTTGGTCAGGTTCACCGTTTCGGCCCAGGCAAGGGGGCTCAGGGCCAGCAGGGCGGCCGTGGCGGCCAGGGTGTGCAGCTTGCTCATCCAATGTCCTCGTTGCGTTCCATGGGTGCAGCCCGGCGCAAGCGCCCGGCGCTGGCCCAGTATCGAAAAGCGCGGTTAACGCGGCGTCGGTATGGCCGACGGCCCGCCAGCAGGCAGCCTGAACCATGGACGTTAGTGCGAACCATTCGCATTTGATATGATTTCATGCGTCCTTAACAGTGCCGCGGTCTGCCGCTGGCGCCCCTTCCTGGCAGGTTCCCCCATGAATTCCCCAGCATTTCCCGTCCGCTCCCCGCTCAGCACGGCGCTGACCGTGGCCCTGGCCCTGTGCGCGCCGCTGGCCGCGCATGCGCAGACGCAGACTCCGGACGGCAGCAGCCCCACCGATCTGGATGCGGTGCATGTGAACGCCTACCGCACGCTCACCCACACCTCTGGCGCCACCAAGACCGACACCCCGGTTGCCGAGATGGCCAAGTCGGTGTCGGTGATAGCGCGCGAAGAGTTGGACGCGCGCGGCGTGCAGACCTTGAATGAGGCCATGCGCTACGTGGCCGGTGTATCGCTGGAAAGCAGCGGTATCGACAACCGCGTGGATGATTTCCGCATCCGCGGCTTCGATGCCGGCAGCTGGAGCAACAACGTCACCATCGACGGCATGCGCGCGCCGCAGGGCGGGCAGTGGAACCGCACCATGGTCGACAGCTGGAACCTGGACCGGGTGGAAGTGCTGAAGGGTCCGTCGGCGGTGATGTACGGCCAGGTGGCTCCGGGTGGCATGGTCAACCAGGTCAGCAAGACGCCCACGCCGGACCAGCAGCAGATCGTGCAGCTGGGTGTGGATGGCAACGGCCAGTACAGCACCGCCTTCGACGTGGGCGCGGCATCGGCGGACAAGCAGCACCTGGGCCGCCTGGTGGGCCTGTACCGCGATGGCGACACCCAGATCAAGCACACCGAGCAGGAGCACTGGTTCCTGGCACCCAGCTACACCTTCCAGATGGCCGAGCGTACGCGCCTGACCCTGCTGGGCCTGTACCAGCGCGACGATGGCGGGTCCACCTACCAGTTCCTGCCGATGGCCGGCACGCTGAACGCCACCCCCTATGGCCACATGAAGAACAGCACCTTCATTGGCGAACCGAACTGGAACACCTACGACCGCACCATCTGGTCGGCCGGCTGGATGTTCGAACACGCGTTCAATGAAAACTGGACGTTGAGCCAGAGCGCGCGTCGCCTGAACGTCGATTCCACCTTCCGCACCGTGGTGACCAATGGCGCGCTGAATGCCGACGGGCGCACGCAGAAGCGCCGCGCCACCTGGGGCGAAGGCGCTTCGCGTGGCGATACCGCCGATACGCGCCTGACCGGCAAGTTCAGCACTGGCGCGGCACAGCACACCCTGCTGCTGGGCGTGGACTGGCAGAAGGCCGATTGGGATGCGGCGCGCGGTGCAATGGGCACGGCCACCGATACGCCCAATGCCATCGACATCTTCAACCCGGTCTACACCGGCTACATTCCGGCCACTACCTCGATCAGCTACTCCGGTGGCATCAACCGCCAGACCGGTGTGTACCTGCAGGACCAGATCGCGCTGGACAAGTGGCGCTTCACCGTGGGCGGCCGCTACGACTGGACCAAGGATGACACCTGGACGCAGGCCTACACCGTGGCCAGCAACCGTTTCGGCGCGCGCACCCCCAGTCGGATCAAGAACGAGGCGTTCAGCGGCAACGCGGGCATTCTGTTCGTGGCCGACAATGGCCTGACCCCGTACCTGAGCTACGCCGAATCGTTCCAGCCGGCCGGCAGCACTGCCACACAGTCGTTCGACCGCACGCCGTTCGATCCGATCACCGGCAAGCAGTGGGAGGCCGGCGTGAAGTATCAGCCGGCCAACTTCGACGGTCTGGTGACCCTGTCGGCCTACGATCTGCGCCAGCAGAACGTGCTTACCGATGACCCGGACAGCAGCCACAACACCTGCGGCACCACCGGCACCAGCCAGTGCCAGGTGCAGGATGGCGAGGGCCGCGTGCGCGGTGCGGAACTGGAGGGCCGCGTGACCCCGCTGGCCGGCTTCAGCGTGATCGGTGCAGCGGCCTGGATGGATTCGGAAGTGACCCGCAGCAACAACGGCTACCGCGGCAAGCAGCTGGCGATGGTGCCGGACTGGACCGCCTCGCTGTGGGGCGACTACACCTTCCAGGGCGGTGCGCTGGAAGGCCTGAGCCTGGCCGCCGGTGTGCGTTACAACGGCAAGAGTTACGGCGACAGCGCCAACCTGTACCTGATTCCGTCGTACACCCTGTGGGATGCCGCGCTCCGCTACGACATCGGCCAGTACGGCAACGTCGGCACGCAATTGTCGCTGAATGTCAGCAACCTGGCCGACAAGCGTTTCGTGTCGACCTGCACCGGCGTGTCCTCGTGCTACTACGGCACTGGCCGCACGGTGACCGCAACCGCGCGCTTCACCTGGTGATCGGCGCGGGCTGATGCAGTGCTACCGCCGCTCTCGCAGGAGGGTGGCGGCGGCGATCAGGCTGCCGTATGGCTGGTATACGCGGCCAGCACCGCCGGCAGGTCCTGCATGGATTCGAAGATGACATGCGCACCGGCCGCACGCAGCGCCTCGGGTGTGCTGTGGTACTGGCCGCCCGGGCTGTAGCCGAACACGGTGGCACCGGCGGCCACGCCGGCAGTCGCACCGGTCACAGTGTCTTCGATGACCGCGCAGCGCGCCGGGGCCACGCCCAGTGCAGCGGCGGCGGCCAGATACACATCGGGGTGCGGTTTGGTGCGCGGCTGGTCCTGGCCGCTGAAGATCTGCCCGCCGAAGGCATCGAGGATGCCGATCTTGCCCAACTGCAGGCGCACCTTCAGCAGATCGGCGCCGGAGGCGCAGGCGATGCGGCCCTGGGTGAGGTTCTGCAGCGCACGCACGGCGGCAGGGGCACCGGGAATCTCGGTCAGATCGCGCTCCAGGGCCACGTTGCGCTGGCGGCGGAAGTCATCGAGCCACGCTTCGGTGAATGGCTTGCCGGTGCGTTCCTCGATCAGACCGGCCAGGCTGGCGACCGACTTGCCCAGGAATACATCGGCGGCCTGCTGCTGGGTGAGTGGCCAACCGCGTTCGGTGAGCATTTCCGAGAGCACGCGGGCGACCAACGGCTCGGAATCGACGAGGACGCCATCGCAGTCGAACAGCACGGCATCGAAGGGGAAGGGGGCCATGGGGACTCCGGGTATAACGAAGTCCGGGATTGTCGCACGCTGATGATGCAGGCGCTTTGCTCTGGTGGGCGCCGCTGCGCCGATCGATCTGGCAGGTGCCCACCTTGGTGGGCACGCTTTGCGCTTCGGTGCCAACCAAGGTTGGCACCTGCCAGGGCAAGTAAGGTTGGCACTACCGGGGTAGCAGTGTCGGTCAGCTCAGGTCGCAGCCGCTCGGCAGAGGCCAGCTGGTGGCCGGCAGCGTGTATTCGTAACGGGTGGCGCTGTGGATGCTGCAGTCGTAGGTCAGCACGAAGCCGCCCTTGTTCAGGGTGACGGTCTGGGCGTGTGCGGCGCCGGCTAAGGCGCTGATGACAAGTGCGAACAGGAACGTTGCAGAGCGCATTGGGTGATCTCCTTGAGGTTTCCAGGACGCAGTTGCCCGTGCCGGCGAAAACGCGTTTCGACGGAGGCGGGTGCTGCGACGGATGGGATGAAGCGGACTGCCGTTGAATCGGACTGACGTTGAAGCCCGGCCTTGGCCGGCGGTGCTGCGGAATCGCAACCGCGTCCCCTGGGCCACGATGTGGCGCGCGGTGGCGTAAGCGTCAATTGCTGACGCTCTCAGGTCAACGCTGGATGTCCCAAGGTGTGACTTCGCGCAAGGAGTGCGCTGTGTTGCGCCGGAGGAAGTCCGGCGCACTTCCTGTTCAGGCGAGGGCGGAGTACGTGCTCGGTCCTGCACTCAGGCTGGGGTGCTTTGGGCGCCGCTGCACCGTTCGCTCTGGTAGGTGCCCACCTTGGTGGGCACACTTTGCTCGTGAGTGCCAACCAAGGTTGGCACCTACCGGGGTTATGCACCCCGAGGCTGCGCGCGGTTCGCTCTGGTAGGTGCCCACCTTGGTGGGCGCGCTTTGCGCGTGAGTGCCAACCAAGGTTGGCACCTACTGGGGTAATGCACCCCGAGGCTGCGCGCGGTTCGCTCTGGTAGGTGCCCACCTTGGTG
>NZ_JACVUD010000055.1:0-28217 GCF_016624905.1 Stenotrophomonas sp. S49
TCAAATCCTTAATCCCCCCCGTGGGGTCGCGCGGGGCCATGCCCGGCGGACCGCGGCCGCTGCGCTCGCCGGGCACGGCCCGGCGCTACCTGAACAGGTTGCCGGCCCTGATGCCCGGCGCCACGCGGGTGCTAGAATCCGCACTTTCCTTTGCGTTGTGCCGTGCCATGCACCTGTCCCTGCTGAAGACCAAGATCCACCGCGCCACCGTCACCCATTCCGAGCTGAACTACGAAGGTTCCATCGCCATCGATGACAACCTGCTGGCTGCCACCGGCATCCGCGAGTTCGAGCAGGTGCACATCTGGGACGTGACCAACGGTGCGCGCTTCTCGACCTATGCCATCCGTGCCGAAGCCGGCAGCGGCGTGGTCTCGCTCAATGGCGGCGCCGCGCGCCACGTGCAGGTCGGTGACATCATCATCATCGCTGCCTTCGCCAGCATGACCGAGCAGGAAGCGGACAGCTTCAAGCCGAAGCTGGTGTACGTGGACGGCAACAACCAGATCTCCCACACCAACGACACGATCCCGACCCAGGCCGCATGACAACGAACAACGGATTCGACTCGCTGCATTCCCACGCCCAGCGCCTGAAGGGCGCAAGCATTCCCAGCCTACTGGCCGCCGAACCGGGCCGCGTGCAGGACCTGGGGCTGCGGGTCGGTCCGTTGTATGTCAACTTCGCGCGGCAGAAGTACGATGCCGCTGCGTTGCAGGCGCTGCTGGCGCTGGCCGCCGAGCGCGATGTCGGCGCGGCCATCGCCCGCCTGTTCCGCGGCGAACAGGTGAACCTGACCGAAGGCCGCGCGGCGCTGCATACCGCGCTGCGCGGTGATGGCGTGGATGCGCCGGTGGCGGCCGAGGCCTATGCCACCGCGCGCGGCATCCGCCAGCGCATGGGCGTACTGGTGCGCGCGCTGGAAGATAGCGGCGTGACCGATGTGGTCAGCGTCGGCATCGGCGGTTCCGATCTGGGCCCGCGCCTGGTGGCCGACGCGCTGCGTCCGGTCACTGGCGCGCGCCTGCGCGTGCATTTCGTGTCGAACGTGGACGGCGCCGCCATGCAGCGCACGCTGGCCACGCTGGATCCGGCCACCACCGCCGGCATCCTGATTTCCAAGACCTTCGGCACCCAGGAAACGCTGCTCAACGGGCAGATCCTGCACGACTGGCTGGGCGGCAGCGATCGGCTGTACGCGGTCAGCGCCAACCCCGAGCGTGCCGCCAAGGCCTTTGCCATCGCCGCCGAGCGCGTGCTGCCGATGTGGGACTGGGTGGGCGGGCGTTACTCGCTGTGGTCGGCGGTCGGCTTCCCCATTGCGCTGGCCATTGGTTTCGAGCGTTTCGAACAGCTGTTGGACGGTGCCGCGCAGATGGATGCGCATGCGCTGGACGCGCCGCTGGAGCGCAACCTGCCGGTGCTGCATGCACTGACCGATATCTGGAACCGCAACCTGCTGGGGTATGCCACCCACGCGGTGATGACCTACGACCAGCGCCTGGCGCTGCTGCCGGCCTACCTGCAGCAGCTGGTGATGGAAAGCCTGGGCAAGCGCGTGCAGCGCGACGGCCAGCCGGTCACCACCGACACCGTGCCGGTGTGGTGGGGCGGGGCAGGCACCGATGTGCAGCACAGCTTCTTCCAGGCGCTGCACCAGGGCACCAGCATCATTCCGGCCGATTTCATCGGCTGCATGCGCAACGACGATCCCTACACGGTGAACCACCAGGCGTTGCTGGCCAACCTGCTGGCGCAGACCGAAGCGCTGGCCAACGGCCAGGCCAGCGACGATCCGCACCGCGACTATCCCGGTGGCCGCCCGAGCACCCTGATCCTGCTCGATGCACTGACCCCGCAGGCGCTGGGTGCGCTGATCGCCATGTACGAGCACGCGGTGTACGTACAGTCGGTGGTCTGGAACATCAACGCCTTCGACCAGTTCGGTGTCGAGCTGGGCAAGCAGCTGGCCAATGGCCTGTTGCCGGCGCTGCAGGGCGAGGATGTGGCGATTGCCGATCCGATGACACGCGAGATCCTGGCGCAGCTGAAGGGCTGACGCTCTCTGTAGAGTCGAGCCATGCTCGACTCTCCGCACAAGGCAGTCGAGCATGGCTCGACTCTACAATTCGGCAGGGCCGACCCCGCATCAACGGCTCGGGTCGCGCTCCGGGCTCGGCCGCTTGGCCAGCTTGCGCTGCAACGAACGGCGGTGCATGCCCAGCAGCCGCGCCGCGGCTGACACATTGCCGCCGGTCTCGTGCATGGCCTGCTGGATGTGTTCCCACTGCAGGCGGCTGATCGGCGTCATCGCATCGGGCACTTCCATTTCGCCGTCATCGGCCGGGCCGTCATCCTCTTCGCCAAGGGCGCGCAGGATCATCGGCACCGTGGCCGGCTTGGGCAGGTAATCGTCGGCGCCCAGCTTGATCGCTTCCACCGCCGTGGCGATGCTGGCGTAACCGGTCACCAGCAGGATCCGCATGTCCGCACGCAGCGCGCGCAGCGGCTGGATCAGGGCCAGGCCCGAATCGTTGCCCAGTTTCAGGTCGATCAGGGCGAATGCGGGCGGGTGCTGGCGTGCCAGCATCAGCGCGCTGGCCGCATCCTGTGCGGTCTGTGTTTCCAGGCCCTTGCGGGCCAGGCTGCGCTGCAGGGTGCGCAGGTACAGTTCGTCGTCGTCGACCAGCAGGCCAAGGGTTGAGGCGTTCATGGGGTGTCCTCGCGTGGGGCCAGCGGCAGGCGGAAGCCGACGCGGCTGCCGGCCCCCTGGGCCGGGCGCATCCACATCTCGCCCTGCAGGCGTTCGATGGTGGCATGGGACAGGGCCAGGCCCACGCCCATGCCTTCACTCTTGCTGCTGCCGAACAATCGGCCCGGCAGCACGGCGGCACGGGCGTTGAAGCCGTGCCCGTAGTCGCGCACTTCGCCGATCAGGTCGTCGCCTTCGATGCGCAGGTCCAGGTCCACGCGCGGGCGCCCGGCCTGTTCGCCCGCATCGGCGGCGTTGTTCAGCAGCACCATCAGCAGGTGGCCCACGCCGGGATCGAGCGGCAGCCGCAGTGGCGCGTCGTCGTTGCGGTGCAGGTCGATGGTCGGCCGCACCAGCCGCCACTGTTCCAGCACCTGTTGCGCGCTGGAATGGCCGCGGCCGGGGCCATCGGTGGATGCCGGCGCGGCCAGGGCCAGCACGCGCTCACGGCACTGCACCAGCAGTTCGCGCAGGGTTTCCATGTCCTCGCGCACTTCCGGCTCTTCGCTGCGCTCGGCTACGTCATCGGCCAGCAGGGTCATGGTCGCCAGCGGGGTGTTCAGTTCGTGCGCCACCGAGGCAGCGTGGGTGGCCAGGGCGACGATGCCTTCGTTGCGGGCGAAGCGCTCGCGCAGCGCCGACAGTTCCAGTTCGCGCTGGCGCAGGGCCGTCGCCAGGCGGGTGGAAAAGGTCAGCACGACCGCCGCAGACAGCAGGAAATTGGCCACCACGCCCCAGCGGTTCAGGTCCAGCGCGCGGAAGTAGCCGGCGGGCAGGGGTTGGCCGAACACACCGCTGGCGGCGTAGCCCAGCAGGCAGGCGCCGGCCACCGCCAGCGCCCAGCGCCGGGGCAGGGCGAAGGCGGCCAGCGCGATCAGGATCAGGAACAGCGAGCCGAAGGGGTTGGCGATGCCGCCGCTCCAGCCCACCATCCAGGTCAGGATGATCACGTCCACCAGGATGTGCCCGAACGCGGTCAGCGGTGCGGTATCGCCCGCTTCCGGGCGCAGCTGGGTGTACAGGTTGAACACGGCCAGCACGGCCACGCCCGCCCACAGGGGCTGCTGCGGCAACGGCAGGCCCAGCACCCAGGTGGCGACCAGGATGGTGGCCGCCTGGCCGGCCACGGCCAGCCAGCGCAGGCTGCACAGGGTACGAAGGAACGGGGCGTCGGGTCCGGTCATGCCTGCCCATCGTATGCGTTCATCGCACGGGCTGCCTGCGACAATCGGCCGCAGACGCGCTGGCCGCTGAATGCGACCCACCCCGAATGCAGGGGCGGGCGGTAGAATGGCCGCATGCACGACGCCGTCACCCGCCCCACGCCCCCCTCCGATGCCACCGCCTGGCCGCGCCGCCAGACCCATGCCGTCCAGATCGGCGGGGTCACTGTAGGCGGCGGCAAGCCGGTGGTGGTGCAGTCGATGACCAACACCGACACCTCCGACGTGGCGTCCACCGCCAAGCAGGTGGCCGAGCTGTGGCGTGCCGGGTCGGAAATGGTGCGCCTGACCGTCAACACGGTTGAAGCGGCCGCGGCCATTCCGCGCATCGTCGACAAGCTGGCGATGATGGGCATCGACGTGCCGCTGATCGGCGATTTCCACTACAACGGCCACCAGTTGTTGACCGCCGAACCGGCCTGCGCCGAAGCGCTGGCCAAGTACCGCATCAACCCGGGCAATGTCGGCTTCGGCAAGAAGAAAGACCTGCAGTTCGCGCAGTTGATCGAGTTCGCCGTGCGCTATAACAAGCCGGTGCGCATCGGTGCCAACTGGGGTTCGCTGGACCAGGCGCTGGCGGCGAAGCTGATGGACGAGAACAACCATCGCGAACAGCCCTGGGACGCCGGCCGCGTGCTGCGCGAAGCATTGATCCGCTCGGCGCTGGATTCGGCCGAACAGGCGGTGGAACTGGGCCTGCCGCGCGATCGCATCGTGCTGTCGGCCAAGGTGAGCGGCGTGCAGGAACTGATCGCGGTGTACCGCGACCTGGCCCAACGCTCGGATTTCGCCCTGCACCTGGGCCTGACCGAAGCCGGCATCGGCAGCAAGGGCATCGTGGCCTCGGCCGCGGCGCTGAGCGTGCTGCTACAGGAAGGTATCGGTGACACCATCCGCATTTCGCTGACCCCCGAACCGGGGCAGTCGCGTACGCAGGAAGTGATCGTCGCCCAGGAACTGCTGCAGACCACCGGCCAGCGCGCCTTCACCCCGCTGGTGACCGCGTGCCCGGGCTGTGGCCGTACCACCTCCGAATTCTTCCAGGAACTGGCCAAGGTGGTGCAGAACCACGTGCGCGAGAAGATGCCGCTGTGGAAGATCCACCACCCGGGTGCGGAGAACATGACCCTGGCGGTGATGGGCTGCATCGTGAACGGCCCGGGCGAGTCGCGCCACGCCAACATCGGCATTTCCCTGCCGGGTACCGGTGAGACGCCGGCCGCGCCGGTGTTCGTCGATGGCGAGAAGAAGGTGACCCTGCGCGGCGACAACATCGCCCAGGAGTTCGTTGCCCTGATCGACGAGTACGTCGAACGTACCTATGTCCGAAGCGCAGGATAAGCCCGTCATCCTCGCCGCGCCGGAGCCGGCGTCCGGTTTCCGCCACTGGATGGCGCGCAATGCCTGGCGCCTGCTGCTGCTGTTTGCCGGCGTCCTGCTGCCGCTGGCCGGCTTCGTAGCGCTGGCCGACGAGGTGCACGAGTTCGAATCGTTCCATTTCGATGCGCCGTTGCTGTGGCAGATGCACGGCCTGCATTCGCCGGCGCTGGATACCTTCTTCGTGCTGCTGTCGCGGCTGGGCTACGAATGGTTCCTGATTCCCGCCGACGTGCTGATCGTGGGCGCACTGGCCTGGCGGCGGCGCTGGCGCGAAGCGACCTTCGTGGCGGTGTGCTTCGTCGGTTCGGCGCTGCTGAACATGGGCAGCAAGCAGTTCTTCCAGCGTGACCGCCCCAGCCTGTGGGAATCGATCGCGCCGGAATCGACATTCAGCTTCCCCAGCGGCCACGCCATGGGCTCGATGACCCTGGCGATGACCCTGGTGCTGCTGGCCTGGAACACCCGCTGGCGCTGGCCGGTACTGGTGCTGGCCCCCGCGTTCAGCCTGCTGGTGAGCGTGTCGCGGGTCTATCTGGGCGTGCATTACCCTTCGGACATCCTGGCCGGATGGTGTGCCGCGCTCGTTTGGGTGGTAGGGTGCTATCTGGTCATGTTCCGTCGCCGGCATCCTTGGCGGCGTCACGGTTCGCCGCCAGCGAGGGCCAGCGAAGCGATCGCAACAGGGGATTGACGCGGTTGTCCCGTTTGGGACGCCGCGCAATGGATGTGTAGTTTCGATGTCGGGGGTTTTACGGGGCCAGGGACGGAATCGGCGCGTGAAGAATGTGATGCGCAAGGCAGAACGCCGTTTTTGCGCAGTTTCCGCGCTTGCGATGTGCCATGGCGCACGCCTAGCTTGGCCCCCGATGGCCGCATTCGAAGAGGGACGTGGATGACGATTCGAGTCTACCTGGTGGATGACCACGCGCTGGTCCGCACCGGGATGAAAATGATCTTGTCGGGGGAACCCGACATCGAGGTCGTGGGCGAAGCCGAGACCGGCGAGGACGCCCTGCGTGAGGTCCGCCAGCTGCTGCCGGACGTGGTGCTGTGCGATCTGCACCTGCCCGGTGTCAGTGGCATGGAGGTGACCGAGCGCATCGTGCGCAGCCACCGCGCCACGCGCGTGGTGATCGTATCGGTGCTGGAAGACGGGCCGCTGCCCAAGCGCCTGTTGGAGGCCGGTGCGGCCGGTTACATCGGCAAGGGCTGCGATGCGCAGGAACTGCTGCGCGCGGTGCGCGACGCGGCCGGCGGTCGCCGTTACCTGGGCACCAGCATCGCGCAGAATCTGGCGCTGTCCACGGTGGAAGGCAACGCCTCGCCGTTCGATACGCTGTCACCGCGTGAACTGGAAGTGGCCCTGCTGCTGACCCAGGGCCTGCGCCAGGAAGACATCGCCCGGCGCCTGAGCCTGAGCGCGAAGACGGTGAACACGCACAAGGCGCGCCTGTTCGAGAAGATGGGTATCCACGACAACATCGCGCTGGCGCGCATGGCCAGCCAGTACGGGCTGGTGGATCCGGCACGGCCGCTGTAAGAATTCCAGCCAACGGCGCAGCCCCTCGCGGTGGTGGTGCGGTCGGATTCTGGAGGGTGGCCCTCCGGAGGGATTGCGCAGGGCACGCCGTGAATCCATCCCTGGAGGCTCGGTCGCGCCATCCATGGCGCTCACGCCCCTGCGCAATCCCTCCGCAGGGCCACGGATAGTTTCCGTGCGCCGCCACCGCGGAATGAAGAAGGGGGAGCGGGAGCGGGTCGCGCGCGTTGCGCGCTCGTGGCCCTGGGGCCAGCGGACCCCGGGGTCGGAGCCCTTTCCCGGCGGGAAAGGGCTCTGACCCCGTAGTTCTTCAGTGGCCGCGGACGCGCTTGACGATCTTCGCGGCCTGGGCGGCGCTTTCGCGCACCTTGTCCCACTGGCCGTCGGCGATCCAGTTGCCCGGCACCATCCACGAACCACCGATGCAGACCACGTTCTTCTGCTCCAGGTATTCGGCGGCGGTGTTTTCGGTGATGCCACCGGTGGGGCACAGCTTCAGGTCAGCCACCGGCCCGGCCAGGCCCTTGATCATCGCCAGCCCGCCCACGGCCGTGGCCGGGAACAGCTTGCAGACGCGGAAGCCGCGCGCGTAGAGCGACAGCAGCTCGGTCGGCGTGGCCGCACCCGGCACCACCGGCAGCGGCGCCGCCGCCAGCGCATCGGCCAGCACCGGCGGCGTACCCGGAGTGACCAGGAAATCCGCACCGGCATCGATGGCCTGCTGCATCTGCTCCACGGTCAGCACCGTACCGGCACCGACCACCACATCGGGCAGTTCGCGCTTGAGCATGGCCAGCGCTTCCATCGCCACCGGCGTACGCAGGGTCAACTCGATGGCCGGCAGACCGCCCTCCAGCAGCGCCGCACTGACCGCCCGCGCCTGCTCCAGCGTATGAATCGTCACCACCGGCAGAATACCCGCCGCACGCAGCATCTCCGCCGCCTTCACCTGATGTTGTTCGATACCCATGCTTTTGCCCTTGCCTTTGCTCTTCTTGATTCAGTGGCCGCAGCGCAAATGACGCGCCGGGAATTGTCCAAGGGCAGTAGAGCGCCCTGGCCGGGACCGTGAGCGGCATGGATGCCGCGACCGAGCCCCCATGGATGGGTTTACGGCGTGTCCCGACCAGGGCGCTCTACTGCCCAAGCCGGGAAGCCTGCCGCGGCTTTTCGCTTCAGGCGTCTTTTGCCTCATGCGGCGCCGCCGCCGCGGCCGCATCGTGCCCCAGCTCGTACTCCGCGTCGTAATCCCACGGCCCACCATCAGCCGCCGCCGGTCCGCACGAAATCGAAATCGCGCCCTGGTCCGCAGGCCCGACCACCCGACGATTGATCGCAAACAGATTGCGGCCCATGTCGTTGGCCGCCGGCGCGGTATTGGGCGCCAGCGTACGCGCCGCCCATTCGGCCTCATCCACCAGCACTTCCAGCGTGCCGGCCTCACCGTCCAGACGGATCATGTCGCCCTCGCGCACCTTGCCCAGCGGACCCCCGCGCGCCGCTTCCGGCGTCACGTGGATGGCCGCCGGAATCTTGCCCGACGCACCCGACAGACGACCGTCGGTGACCAGCGCCACGCGCCGGCCCTGGTTCTGCAGCAGGCCCAGCAACGGCGCCAGCGAATGCAGTTCCGGCATGCCGTTCGCACGCGGGCCCTGGTAACGCACCACCGCCACGAAATCCTGCGGCAGCATGCCTGCGGCGTGCAGCTTGTTCAGCACCTGCGGCGCATCGACCACCACGGCCGGGGCCTCGATGGTGCGGTACTGCGGCTTCACCGCCGACAGCTTGATCAGCGACTTGCCCAGGTTGCCGCGCAGCAGGCGCAGGCCGCCCTGGCTCTCGAACGGGTTGTCCACGCCGCGCACCACCTCGTCATCGGCGCTGCGTTCCAGCCCCGGCAGGTAGACCAGCTGGCCATCGCGCAGCTGCGGTTCGCGCGCGTAGTCGGCCATGCCGCCGCGCGCCACGCTGACCAGATCGCCGTGCATCAACCCGGCCTTGATCAGTTCACCGAACACGAAGGCCGGCCCACCGGCGGCGGCGAAGCGGTTCACGTCGGCTTCGCCGTTCGGATAGACGCGTGCCAGCAGCGGAATCAGCTGCGACAGTTCGTCGAAATCGTCCCAGGTCAGCACGATGCCGGCCGCGCGGGCCACGGCGATCCAGTGGATGGTGTGGTTGGTCGAACCGCCGGTGGCCATCAGTGCGATGACCGCATTGATGATGGCGCGCTCGTCGATGATGCGGCCCAGCGGACGGAAATCGTCGCCCAGCGCGGTGATGTCCAGCGCGCGCTCGGTGGCTTCGCGGGTCAGTGCATCGCGCAGCGGCGTGCCGGGGTTCACGAACGACGCCCCCGGCAGCTGCACGCCCATCGCTTCCAGCAGCACCTGGTTGGAATTGGCGGTGCCGTAGAACGTGCAGGTGCCGGCGCCGTGGTAGGACGCCGATTCGGCTTCCAGCAGCTCCTCGCGGGTGGCTTCGCCGGCGGCGTAGCGCTCGCGCACTTCGGCCTTCTGCTTGTTCGGAATGCCCGGGGTCATCGGGCCGGCCGGCACGAACACCGCCGGCAGGTGGCCGAAGGCCAGCGCGCCGATCAGCAGGCCCGGCACGATCTTGTCGCACACACCAAGGTAGACGGTGGTATCGAACATGTCGTGGCTCAGGCCGATCGCGGTCGCCTGGGCGATCACATCGCGCGAGAACAGCGACAGTTCCATGCCGCCGCGGCCCTGGGTGACGCCGTCACACATGGCCGGCACGGCACCGGCCACCTGCGCGGTCGCGCCCAGTTCGCGGGCGATCTGGCGGATCTGCTCGGGGTAGGTCTCGAACGGCTGGTGCGCCGACAACATGTCGTTGTAGGCGGTGATGACGCCCAGGTTGGCGGTGACGCCGCCGCGCAGGCGGCTCTTGTCCGTGCCGCCACAGGCGGCGAAGCCGTGGGCGAGGTTGCCGCAGCTCAGGCGGCTGCGGAACGGGCCGTCACGCAGCGAGGCGTCGATCGCAGCCAGGTAGGCGGCGCGGGACGCGGCGCTGCGGCGGATGACACGCTCGGTGATGGCTTGCAGTTGCGGATGGAGGCTCATTGGCTACCGGCATTCAAGGTGGCGAGTGACAGGCGACACCGCGGTGCCGCCGCCGACATCAATCAGCCCAGTGGACGCGCAGGCGCGCGCCGTCCAGGTTGATCGCAGAAAGGATCGGGTACAGCTGCGGGTCGTTGCTGTCCAGGGCCTGGCGCAGCACCTGCAGCTTCTGCTTGCCGCGCAGCAACAGCAGGCGCTGGCGGCACTGGCCCAGCCCGCGCGGGGTCAGGGTGATGCGCAGCGGCCACTGGTTCGAGCCCGGGCAGCCGGTGGCATCCAGCGCCGCGTAGGGCAGGGTGCTTTCCAGTGCGCGGGTCAGGTCCTTCGAACCCGGGAACAGCGACGCGGTATGGCCGTCGTTGCCCATGCCCAGGGCCACCACGGTCGGCGCCTGGCTGTGCTGGGCCTGCAGGTTGGCGGTGTAGACGCATTCGGGCAGCGGCTTGCCCACCCGCACCAGCGGGTCGAAGTGCGCGCCTTCGGCACGCTTGAGCAGGTGCTCGCGCACCAGCCAGGCATTGCTGTCGCGATCCTGCGGCGACAGCCAGCGCTCATCGGCCAGGCTCACTTCCACCCGGTCCCAATGCACGTCCAGTTCGGCCAGCGCCTGGTACACCGGCGCCGGAGTGGTGCCACCGGACAGCAGGATGCGGGCACGGCCCACGTCGTTGATGTCATGGTTGATGGCCTGGGCCATCTCGGCGGCCACCGTTTCGATCCAGGCGTCGGCATCGGCGTGCTGGACGAAATCAATGCGGTCGTCGTGGAAGATCGGGCTCATGCAGCAACTCCAGGGGCATCGCGTTCGGCGTCGGCGGCGTAGGCGGCAGCGCCCAGCAGGCCGGGGCAGGGGTGCATGATCGCCAGCGACGGCACCCTGCCCATGATGGAAGAGAACCGGCCCTTGTGTTCGAAGCGCTGGCGGAAGCCGGAATGCTGCAGCGAATCGAGCATCTTCGGCACCAGGCCGCCGGTCAGGAACACGCCGTCCCAGGCGCCCTGCACCAGCACCAGATCGCCGGCAATGGCGCCGAACACCGCGCAGAACACATCCACGGTGCGCATCGCCTGCGGGTCGCCCAGGGCGGCGCGCGCGGTGACATCGGCCGGTTGCAGCTGGCCCGGATCGAAGCCGGCCATTTCGCACACGGCGCGGTGGATATTGACCAGGCCCGGGCCGCAGATCAGGCGTTCGTTGGAAACGCGGCCGAACTGTTCGGACAGGATCTCCAGGATGCGGATCTCCTCGGGCGTGCCCGGAGGGAAGCTGACATGGCCGCCTTCGGTTTCCAGCGGGTAGCTGCGGCCGTGGCGCACCAGCAGGCCGCCCACGCCCAGCCCGGTGCCCGGGCCGATGACACCGTAGTTGCGCGGCTGGCCCGGTGCGGCCGGGGTCCATTGCGCGCCGCCGATCTGCACCACGTCATGCGGCTGCAGCAGCGCTACGGCCATGGCCTGCGCGGCGAAATCGTTGATCAGGTGCAGTTCGTCGAAGCCGAGCATGGCCGCGGTGCGGCTGCGCGAGATCACCCACGGGTGGTTGGTGATGCGGGCTTCGTCGCCGTCCACGCGGCCGGCCACGGCGAACACGCCGCGGCGGGCGCTGGCGCCGGCCTGTTCCAGGTAATGGCGCGCGGCATCGCCCAGCGACGGAAACTCGGCCACCGCGTATTCGCGGATGCTGTCCTTCAGCAGCGGCGCGTCCTGCGAGGTGTCGGCCAGGGCGAAGCGCGCGTTGGTGCCGCCGATGTCGGCCACCAGCACCGGCTGGCTGGCGGCACTCATGCCGACGCTCCGCTGTCGGGAGCATCCACGCCCTGCGGCAGGAACTCGGTAGCGCTGCTCGGGCCCCACTGGCCGGCCGGGTAGGGTTCCAGCGGCAGCTTGGCGTCCTTCCAGGCGTCGGCCACGCTGTCGATCCAGGCCCAGGCGGCGCGCACTTCGTCATCGCGCACGAACAGGGTGTGGTTGCCGTTGAAGGCATCCAGGAACAGGCGCTCGTAGGCGATGCGGCGGTGCAGGCCGGTCGGCACCGACAGTTCCAGTTCCAGCGGGTGCAGTTCCAGCGCGCCCCATTCCGGGCCGGCCAGGCTGCTCATCAGGCCCAGTTCGATGTTTTCCTGCGGCTGCAGCTGGAACACCAGGCGGTTCGGCGCGGCCTGCGCACGCTGCGGGCGCTCGAACAGCCAATGGGTGACCGGCTTCAGCGTGACCACCACGCGGGTGGTGCGCTCGGGCAGGCGCTTGCCGGTAACCAGGTGGAAGGGCACGCCGCTCCACCGCCAGTTGTCGATGTGCGCGGTGACACCGGCGAAGGTTTCCACGTCGCTGCCTTCCGGCGGCTGGTAGGCCTGGGCCGGCTGGCCGTTGATGCTGCCGGCGGTGTAGCGGCCGCGGATGCTGTCACGCGCGGCGTGCTTGGCATCCAGCGGGCGCAGGGCACGCAGCACCTTCACCTTCTCGTCGCGGATGCGGTCGGCTTCCAGCGAGGCCGGCGGTTCCATCGCCACCATGCACAGCAGCTGCAGGATGTGGCTCTGCACCATGTCACGCAGCGCGCCGGAGCGGGCGTAGTAGGCGTCGCGGCCGTCCACGCCTTCGCTTTCGGCCACCAGGATGTGCACTGATTCGATGTAGTTGCGGTTCCACACGGCTTCCAGCAGCGTGTTGCCGAAGCGCAGGGCGATCAGGTTCTGCACCGCGGCCTTGCCCAGGTAGTGGTCCAGGCGGAACACGCGGTCTTCGTCGATCCACTGGCCGATGGTGCTGATGATCTCTTCGGCGCTTTCGCTGTCGCTGCCGATCGGCTTTTCCAGCATCAGGCGTGCCGGCGATGCCAGTGCGCCGCCCTTGGCCAGGCCTTCGCAGGTGGAGATGTACAGGCCCGGCGGAATGGCCAGGTAGCTCACGCAGCGGCGGTGCACCAGGTCGGACACGGCGGCGGCCACCGAGTCGACGTCGCGCAGGTCCACTGAGCGGTAGTCGATGCGGCGCAGCAGGCCGGCGATGTCGTCCTGGCTGGCCATGGGCATGGCCTGCTGCAGGCGCGGGCGCAGGATGTCATGGAAGGCTTCGGTGTCGTGGCCGGACAGGGCCAGCGCACGGATGCGGAAATCCTCCGGCAGCAGGCCGTCGCCGAGCAGGCGCAGCAGCGAAGGGAACAGGTAGCGCTGGGCCAGATCACCTGTGGCACCAAACAGGAAGAGGGTGTCGTGCATCGCTCGAGTTTCAGATCCGGGTGACATCGTTGTCAATCGCTTCATGGCTGGGTTCAGGGGACATCCGCGCTACTGTCTGTCCGAGGTTCGTTGGGGGCGGTTTTCCGGGCGTCCGGGCAACCGTTCCATTCGAAACCACCGCAACGGCCCGCTTTCGATTGGCCGCTGTTGCAGGTCGGTGCGCGCCGACCATCGGATAGTGCCACGTGAAAACGTTTACATGGCAGAATGGGCAACTGTATTCGATTGCAGTGCTCGCCGTCATGCGGCGACCGCGCAATCATCACTGCCATCGGGAGGGCCGAAGGCAGTCCCCAATGACAGCCCGGCACCGGGCGGACTGGATAGAGTGATATGGCAAAAGTGCAGTTGCAGGGTGTGCGCAAGGTCTACGACAACGGCCAGGTTGCAGTGAAGGACGCCACCTTCGAGGTGGCCGACGGCGAGCTGATGGTGCTGGTGGGGCCGTCGGGCTGCGGCAAGTCGACGTTGCTGCGGATGGTGGCGGGCCTGGAGGAAATCAGTGGCGGCACGCTCACCATTGGTGACCGCGTGGTCAATGACGTGGCGCCGAAGGATCGCGACATCGCGATGGTGTTCCAGAGCTACGCGCTGTATCCGCACATGACCGTCGCCGAGAACCTGGCCTTCGGCCTGAAGCTGCGCGGCCATGACAAGGCGACCATCGACAAGCGCATCGCCGAGGCGGCGCAGACGCTGGGCCTGACCGAGATGATGGACAAGCTGCCCAAGGCGATGTCCGGTGGCCAGCGCCAGCGCGTGGCCCTGGGGCGCGCCCTGGTGCGCGAGCCGGCGGTGTTTCTGCTGGACGAACCGCTGTCCAACCTGGACGCCAAGCTGCGCCACAGCGTGCGTACCGAAATCGCGCAGCTGCATCGCAAGCTGGGCACCACCATGATCTACGTGACCCACGACCAGGTGGAAGCGATGACCCTGGGCCAGCGCATCGTGGTGCTCAAGGACGGCATCATCCAGCAGATCGACACGCCGATGGCGCTGTACGACCGCCCGGCCAACCTGTTCGTGGCCGGCTTCCTGGGCAGCCCGGCAATGAACGTGCTGCGCGGCACGCTGCAGGGCGACGCCGGTGGCGTAAGCGTGGTGGACGGTGCGTGGCGCGCGCCGCTGGGCCAGGCCACCATCGATCCGGCGTGGCTGCAGAAGTCGATCGCCGTGGGCGTGCGTCCGGAGCATCTGCAGCCGGCGGCCGCCGATGATGCGCATGCCTTCAGCGCGCGCATCGAGGGCATCGAGCCGGTTGGCAACGAGATCTTCGTGAATCTGAGCAGTGGCCAGCATGCGCTGACCATGCGCGTGGCGCCGCAGGCACTGCCGGCGGTGGGCGAGGAGATCCGCGTGGCAATCCACCCGCAGGGGCTGCACTTCTTCAGCGCAGAAACCGGCGAACGCCTCTAAGCGTGGTAGCGCCGGGCCATGCCCGGCGTCATGTAAGGCGTGCGGACCAACGGTCCGCACCCACCGCGTGGATGAGAGGCGCTCCCTCAGCGCGCCAGGCCGTCCAGCAGCGGCACGCGCTGCGCGGCCACGCCGCCGACTTGCAGCTCGCCATCGCTGGTTTCCAGCGGCAGCACCGCCAGGGCCAGGTTTCCGGCCACGCTGGCGATCGTGCCCAGTGCCGCGCCACCCTGCTGCACCGCTTCACCGGCCTGGGCCGGCGCGGCGGTGTGCAGCAGCTGCACCGCGCGCTTGGCCTTGCCTAGGAAGTGGGTGCGGGCCACGATTTCCTGGCCCGGATAGCAGCCCTTCTTCACGCTGTACCCGTTCAGGCGGTCCAGCCCCAGCTGCTGGGGGGTCCACACTTCGCGCTGGCTGGCGTCCAACCGCGGCAGGCCGAAGCGCAGGTCGGCCTGGCGCCAGGCTGCCGCGAAGGCCGCCGGATCGCTCTCGGCGTCCGCTGTCGCCGCGCTGATGCGCAGGGTGCGCGGCAGCGCATCACTGCCCAGGTCCAGTTCCCAGTCAGCGCCCTCGGCACGCGCGATGGCCGCGCCACTGGCCGCTTCGGGCGCGGTGAATGCGCCGGTCACCACCAGATCCGTGTGCGCCTGCACCTTCACCTTGCGCCGGAACACGAACCGTTGCAGTTGCGACGCAATCGCATCGGCGTCGCCGTCGGCCAGCACCAGCATTACGTGGTCTTCGGCCAGCCGCAGCAGCTGGAACACCGCCAGGGTGCGGCCTTTGGCGCTCAACCAGGCGCTCCATTGCCAGTGCAGCAGGGGCAGGGCGGTCACGTCGCTGCTGAACTGGGCGTGGGCGAACGCGGCCGCATCGGCACCCTGCAGGCTCACCAGCTGGTGGCCCGGAAGGTGCGGATATGCGACGAAAGCAGGGGGCAGGTTGTCAGGCACGTGAACGAGGTCTAAAATTTGTGCGTTGCGAGACCGAACATGATAGGCCAAACAACCCCCACTCCCGACGCCGAAACTGAAGCCCCGCTGGTCCCCGCGGCACCTGTGCCTGTGGAACCGGAAAAGGTGGAAGAGGAATTCGGCGGCCGCGGCGGACTTGATCCGGTGCGGTACGGCGATTGGGAGAAAAACGGACGCTGCATCGATTTCTGATCAGCATTGAGCCAACGCGGCCGTGTGCCGCCCAGCCGAGACAACGAGCCCAGCGAATGGCGACCAGACAACGCCCACTTTCCCCGCACCTTCAGGTGTATCGCTGGCAGATTCAGATGGCCACCTCGATCCTGCATCGAGCCACTGGCGTCTTTCTGTCTGTTGGTGCCCTCATCATCGCCGCGGGCCTTCTGGCCCTGATGATGGGGCCCGAATCCTGGAACTGCTACACCGGCCATGCCGGGGCCTGGTATGGCCGCGTGTTCCTGTTCGCGTGGACATGGTCGTTCGCCTACCACCTGTGCAATGGCATCCGCCACATCGTGCAGGACTTCGCCATTGGTTTCAGCATTCCTGCCTTCGTGCGCAGCAGCTGGATCTCGGTCTTCGGCAGCCTGGTGATCACCGCGCTGGTGTGGGCCTACGTGCTGCTGGGAGGTGCCGCATGAACAAGCCGAACAAGTTCCGTACCCCGCTGAAGACCGTGCGCGGCCTGGGTTCGGCCAAGACCGGTACCGAACACTTCGTGCACCAGCGCCTGACCGCCGCCGCCCTGGTGGTGCTGGGCGTGTGGTTCCTGGTGTTCGTGGTGCGCCTGGCCGGTGCCGACTACGTGACCGCCACCGCCGCCATCGCCAAGCCGTGGAACGCGGTGCCGCTGATCGGCCTGCTCATCGCCATGTTCTGGCACGCCCAGCTGGGCCTGCAGGTGGTGCTGGAAGATTACATCCACGAATCGCTGCTGGCCCTGGTGCTGCAGACCTTCGTGAAGTTCGTGGCCGTGCTCGGCATGATCGTCAGCGTGTTTGCGGTGGGCCGCATCGCCCTCGGCGTCGCCTGAGCCCAGGCACAAGACAGGAATCCAGATTAGATGTCCGCTTACAAGATTACTGAACACAAGTACGACATGGTCGTGGTGGGCGCCGGCGGCGCCGGCCTGCGCGCTACGTTCGGCCTGGCCGCCAAGGGCCTGCAGACCGTGTGTCTGACCAAGGTGTTCCCAACCCGTTCGCACACCGTCGCCGCGCAGGGTGGTATTTCCGCCGCGCTGGCCAACATGGGCGAAGACGATTGGCGCTACCACTTCTTCGACACCATCAAGGGGTCGGACTGGCTGGGCGACCAGGACGCCATTGAATACATGTGCCGCGAGGCCATTCCGGCCATCATCGAGCTGGAACACTACGGCGTGCCGTTCAGCCGTACCGCCGAAGGCAAGATCTACCAGCGTCCGTTCGGTGGCATGACCACCAAGTACGGTGAAGGCCCGGCGGCGCAGCGTACCTGCGCGGCGGCCGACCGTACCGGCCACGCCATGCTGCACACCCTGTACCAGCAGTCGCTGAAGCACGATGCACGCTTCATGATCGAGTACTTCGCACTCGACCTGATCTTCGATGACGAAGGCGTGTGCCGTGGCGTGCTGGCCCTGGACATGTCCGACGGCACGCTGCACCTGTTCCGCGCCCAAGGCGTGGTGCTGGCCACCGGCGGCTACGGCCGTGCGTACTTCAGCGCCACCTCGGCGCACACCTGCACCGGCGACGGTGGCGGCCTGGCCATGCGTGCCGGCATCGCCATGCAGGACATGGAGTTCGTGCAGTTCCACCCGACCGGAATCTACGGCGCCGGCTGCCTGATCACCGAGGGTGTCCGCGGTGAAGGCGGCATCCTGCGCAACAGCTCGGGCGAGCGCTTCATGGAACGCTACGCACCGCACTACAAGGATCTGGCCTCGCGCGACGTGGTCAGCCGTTCGATGACCATCGAAATCCGCGAAGGCCGCGGCGTCGGCGAGCACAAGGATCACATCCTGCTCGACCTGACCCACCTGGGCCCGGGCGTGATCGACGAGAAGTTGCCGGGTATCGCCGAAAGCGCCCGCATCTTCGCCGGCGTGGACGTGCACAAGCAGCCGATCCCGGTCATCCCGACCGTGCACTACAACATGGGCGGCATTCCGACCAACTTCCACGGTGAAGTGGTGCGCAAGGTCGGCGACAACCCCGATTCGGTGGTGCCGGGCCTGTACGCGATCGGCGAAGCCGCCTGCGTGTCGGTGCACGGTGCCAACCGCCTGGGCTCGAACTCGCTGCTGGACCTGGTGGTGTTCGGTCGCGCCGTGGCCAACCGCTGCGCCGAGACCATCAAGCCGGGCGCTGCGCACAAGCCGCTGCCGGCCGATGCCTGCGACAAGGCGCTGGGCCTGCTGGACAAGCTGCGCCACGCCAATGGTGATACGCCGACCTCGGTCATCCGTGACCGCATGCAGCGCACCATGCAGGCCGACGCCGCGGTGTTCCGCACCAGCGAAAGCCTGAAGGAAGGCTGCGAGAAGATGGCCAAGGTGTTCGATTCGTTCCAGGACGTGAAGGTTTCCGACCGTTCGCTGGTCTGGAACTCGGACTTGATCGAGACGTACGAACTGAACAACCTGCTGCTGAACGCGGTGGCGACGATCAATTCGGCTGAACAGCGCAAGGAAAGCCGCGGCGCGCATGCGCACGAGGACTATCCCGATCGCGACGACGTCAATTGGCAGAAGCACACCCTGGTCAGCGTGGACGAGAAGGGCAAGTGCAGCTTCGATTACCGCCCGGTGCACATGTACACGTTGACCGACGACGTGTCCGTGGTGCCGCCGAAGCCGCGCGTGTACTGATCCGACCCCGCCTACCATGCAATCCGCGCCCACGGGCGCGGGCCGCCTGAGCCAACGAGAGCAGCCATGGCCGAGTTTTCACTCCCCAAGAATTCCAAGATCACGAAGGGCCAGCACTTCCCCGCCAAGACCGGCGGCAAGAACGTGCGCACCTTCAAGATCTACCGCTGGAGTCCGGACGACGACAGCAATCCGCGCACCGATACCTATGAGATCGATCTGGACGCCTGCGGCCCGATGGTCCTGGACGCGCTGATCAAGATCAAGAACGAGATCGATCCGACCCTGACCTTCCGCCGCTCGTGCCGCGAAGGTATCTGCGGTTCGTGCGCGATGAACATCGACGGCACCAATACCCTGGCCTGCACCCGCGCCATCGCGGACTGCGGCAAGAAGGAAGTGCCGATCTACCCGCTGCCGCACATGAACGTGGTCAAGGATCTGGTTCCGGATCTGACCCACTTCTACGCGCAGTACGCGTCGATCAAGCCGTGGATCCGTACCCAGACCCCGGCACCGCCGGACCGTGAGCGCCTGCAGTCGCCGGAAGACCGCAAGAAGCTGGACGGCCTGTACGAGTGCATCCTGTGCGCCTGCTGCTCGACCAGCTGCCCCAGCTACTGGTGGAACGGTGAGCGTTACCTGGGCCCGGCGATCCTGCTGCAGGCCTACCGCTGGATCATCGACTCGCGCGATGAAGACACCGGTGCGCGCCTGGACGATCTGGAAGATCCGTTCAAGCTGTACCGCTGCCACACCATCATGAACTGCGCCCGCACCTGCCCGAAGGGCCTGAACCCGGCGCTGGCGATTGCCGAGATCAAGAAGCTGATGATGGAACGCCGCGCCTGATACAGGCTGGCGGTACCCGGTAGAGCCACGCCATGCGTGGCTGTGCCCCCCAGTAGAGCCACGCCATGCGTGGCTTTGCTGTATCTGGAGAAACACGATGGAAGAAGACGTCCTGCTGAAGAAGCTGCGCTGGCGCTGCCGCCGCGGCATGCGCGAACTGGACCAGCTGTTCGAGCGTTACCTGGATCGCGAATGGGGCACTGCGCCGACCGAAGAGCGCGAGGTTTTCCTGTTCCTGCTCGAGTGCGAGGACGATAAGTTGTGGCGCTGGTTCATGGGCTACGAGGCCTGCCCGCATGCCCATGCCATTCCGCTCATGCAGAAGATCCTCGCCCTCAAGGCTTGAGTGGCGCCCCTCGCGCCTGCAGGGCGCAGCGCAGCTGGCGGTGCTGATCGCCGCCCCTTGGCTGCTGCACGCATCGGCACTGTCGCCCACGCTGTACTGGCCAGTGCTGGCGGCGGTGTGGGCGGCGGGCCTGGCTGAACTGCTCTGGCGCCTGTGCCGGCCGCGGCGCGTGCTGTTGCTGCCGCCTCTGCCAGCACCGCTGCAGGTGGCCGGGCAGGATATCGACCGCCCCGGGCTGGTGGAACGAGGGCCGTGGCTGCTGCTGCGCTGGCGGCAGCAGGGCCGGCGCCGGCACCTGCTGTTCTGGCCGGATGTGCTGGATCGCGCACAGCGACGTGAACTGCGACTGGCCGTGGCAGCACGAGCGGTTTCCCGTCGGCCCCGGTCGGTGGCACCATAAGCTGAATTGACCGGCGTGCCTGCATGTTCAAACCCATCCCCGTGGCCATCGGCCTGCGCTACCTGCGCGCCAAGCGCCGCAACGGCTTCATCTCCTTCATCTCGATGGCATCGATCCTGGGCATTGCGCTCGGGGTGACGGTGCTGATCACCACCCTGGCGGTCATGAGCGGTTTCCAGAAGGAAATCCGCAGCCGCCTGCTGCAGATGACCGCCCACACCACCATCAGCCGTGACGGCGAACCGATGCCCGACTGGATGCGGGTGGTGGACGTGGCCAGCAAGGACCCGCGCGTGGCCGGCGCCGCGCCGTACATTGAGATCCAGTCGATGATCAGCGGCCCGCGCGTGCAGGGTGCCATCGTGCAGGGCATCGACCCGGCGCTGGAACCGAAGGTATCGGTGATCGACCAGAAGGTGGTCAAGGGCAGCTATGACAGCCTGAAGCCGGGCAGCTTCAACCTGCTGCTGGGCAAGGAGCTGGCGATCTGGCTGGGCGTGGACGTGGGCGACCAGGTTCTGGTCACCTTCGCCGAAGTGCAGGGCACGCCCGCTGGTGCGGTACCGCGCATGAAACGCTTCACGGTCAGCGGCATCTTCGAGGCCGGCTACAACGAAGTGGACCGCGGCGTCGGCTTTGCCAACATGCAGGATCTGCAGCGCGTGCTGCGCAGTGACGGCGCCACCGGCGTGCGCCTGAAACTGCACGACATGGACCGCTCGCTGGAAGTGGGCGTGGACCTTGCGCAGAACCTGGGTGGCGCGTACCGGGTCAGCGACTGGACCCAGCAGAACGCCAACCTGTACCACTCGTTGCGCATGGAAAAAGTGGTGATGGGCATCCTGCTCTCGCTGATCATCGCCATGGGCGCGTTCAACCTGGTGTCCTCGCAGGTGATGCTGGTGACCGACAAGCAGGCGGACATCGCGATCCTGCGCACGTTGGGCCTGACCCCGGGCGGGGTGATGCAGGTGTTCATGGTGCAGGGCTCGCTGATCGGCATCTTCGGCACCCTGGCCGGTCTGATCGGCGGCATCACCCTGACCCTGAACCTGGAACGCATCCTGGGCGCGATCGAATCGGTGTTCAACGTGAAGCTGCTGCCGGAAGACGTGTACTACATCACCGGCCTGCCCACCGACATGCAGACCGGCGACATCGTGGCGATCACCCTGATCGCGCTGCTGATGAGTTTCCTGGCCACCCTGTACCCCGCTTGGCGGGCCGCACGCACCCAGCCGGCCGAGGCCCTGCGCTATGAATAAGATCGTCAACCGCGGCGATGAAGTGATCCGTGCCGAGGCGCTGGGCAAGACCTACGCCGAAGGCCGCATGCAGACCCCGGTGTTCGACGGCCTGGACCTGCGGGTGAACGCCGGCGAGACCGTGGCGATCATCGGTGCTTCCGGCGCCGGCAAGAGCACCCTGCTGCACCTGCTGGGCGGGCTGGACGTGCCCAGTGCCGGCGAGGTGTACGTGACCGGCCAGCGCATGTCGGCGCTGTCGGACACCGCCCGTGGCCTGCTGCGCAACCAGGCGCTGGGCTTCGTCTACCAGTTCCACCACCTGCTTCCCGAATTCACTGCGCTGGAAAACGTGATGATGCCGGTGATGCTGGCCGGCACCGCCGTGGCCGAAGCAAGCTCGCGCGCCACCACGCTGCTGGAGGCCGTTGGCCTGGGCCATCGCCTGGACCACAAACCGGGCGAGCTGTCCGGTGGCGAGCGCCAGCGTGCGGCCGTGGCCCGCGCGCTGGTGAACCACCCGGCGTGTGTGCTGGGTGACGAACCGACCGGCAATCTGGACGACCGCACGGCGGCGACGGTGTTCGAGCTGATGCTGGAGCTGAACCGTGCGCGCCATACCAGCCTGGTGCTGGTGACCCACGACCGCAGCCTGGCCCGGCGCCTGGACCGGGTGCTGGAGCTGCGCGAAGGGCGGCTGCACGCGCTGGCGCACGCCGAGGTTTGAGTGGTGTTTGGGTGTGCCCACCAAGGTGGGCACCTACCGGGCATTGCGGCGGCGGGGCTCGCCGACCAGCGGCTGAATCGGGCGGCTGATCGTCGCGCCGGCGTTGCCCGGCGGGGCGCATGATGTGCGCACTTCCCCGAGGAGATGCCGATGAAGACCCCCGTGTTGCTGGCTGGGCTGTGCCTGGCCCTGGCCGCCTGTGCCACCACCGGTCGGCTGAGCAGTGCCGAGCGCCTGGATCTCTATCGCGCCCACGCTGGCGCGCCGCAGAAGGACATGCAGTTCTTCGGCACGCTCAATGGCTGGACCGAACTGGGTGACAGTGCGCTGGCGGTCTGGACCAAGCCCAGCGAGGCCTACCTGCTGGAACTGACCGGGCCCTGCCCGGATCTGTCCTTTGCCCCGGCCATTGGCCTGACCAGCCACATGGGCCGGGTCAGCGCGCCGTTCGACAAGGTGCTGGTGCGCGATCCCACCGGTGGCCCGCGCATGCCGTGCTTCATCAAGACCATCCGCAAGCTGGATGTGAAGGCACTGCGTGCGGAGGAAAAGGAAATGCGCCAGGCGCAGGTGCAGGAACGCGAAGAACCCGCGAAATAACCGGTAGCGCCGGGCCATGCCCGGCGGAACCCGGCTCAGGCTTCGGGAGTGAACCCGGCCGGCTTTTCGGCGTCCTTCTCGAACAGGAACTTCACCAGTTCCGCCTCCAGCATCGCGCGATGCTCCGGCTTGCGCGGCGACAGCCGGTTTTCATTGATCAGCATGGTCTGGTGCGCCAGCCATGCCGTCCACGCCGGTTTGCCGATGTGGTTGAACACGCGCTGGCCCAGCTCACCGGGGTAGGGCACGAAGTCCAGGCCCTCGGCATCGCGTTGTTCGTACTGGCAGAAGATGGTTCGGGGCATGGTGGTTACTCGTGGTTGCGGGATTTCGGGGTCTTTCGTTTCGGCGCCTTGGGGCTGGCGCCATCCAGCAGCTTGCGGATCGGTGCCGGCAGACCCAGCGCGGGCAGTTCTTCGGCGGCGACCCAGCGCAGCGTGGGCTCTTCCACGCGCAGGCCGCGCACCTGTCGCGACAATACCTGCAGGTGCAGCCTGTAGTGGCTGAAGGTGTGCTGCAGCAGTGGAAGTTCTTCGGCATCTTCCAGCGAACCGTCGACGTTGGCGTCGAACCAGTCCTGCAGTTCGCTGCCGGCGTCGGCCTGCGGAAGGGTCCACAGCTGGGCCCAGATGCCGGTGTCCGGCCGCTTCTGCAGCAGCACCCGCTGGCGCGCATCGCGCAGCAGCAGGGCCACCGCTTCGCGCTCGGGCAGGGTCTTGCTGGGTTTGGCGGTGGGCAGTTCGGCGGTGCGACCCTCGCGGCGGGCCACGCAGTTGTCGTGCAGCGGGCAGATCACGCAGGCAGGCTTGGCCCGGCTGCAGACCGTCGCCCCCAGATCCATCTGCGCCTGGGTGTAGTCGGCCATGCGGCCTTCGGGCACGTGGCGGACGTGATCCTGGGCCAGCGCCCACAGCTGCTTCTCGATGGCCGGCAGGCCGGGAAAGCCTTCGATGCCGTGGTAACGGCTGAGGACGCGCTTAACGTTGCCGTCGAGGATGGCGAAGGGGTCGTTCCAGGCCTGGCTGAGGATCGCGCCGGCGGTGCTGCGGCCGATGCCGGGCAGGGCATGCAGCGCATCGAAATCTCGCGGCAGGTCGCCGTCGTGCAGTTCCACGCAGCGCTTGGCTGCGGCATGCAGGTTGCGCGCGCGGGCGTAGTAGCCCAGCCCGGCCCACTGCGCCATCACCGCATCGTTGCTGGCGGCGGCCAGGTCGGGCAGGGTCGGGAAGTGCTGCAGGAAGCGATGGAAGTACGGGATGACCGTGGCCACCTGGGTCTGCTGCAGCATGATTTCCGACAGCCAGACCCGGTACGGGGTGCGCGGATGCTGCCAGGGCAGGTCGTGGCGGCCGTGGGCGTCGAACCAGTGCAGCAGGCGACCGACGAAGCGATCGTGCTGGGCGGTGTCGGCGCTGGCGTGCGGCTGGCGGGGCATGTGTGTTCCGGGGAAGGCAGCCACGCATGGCGTGGCGCTACCAGGGTGTCGCGCGGGACCGGGGCGTCGCGCGCGGTGCAGTAGAGCCACGCCATGCGTGGCTGCACGGCGTATCAGGCGCCCAGTGCTTCAGGCAGCAGGGCGTCGACAAAGGCTTCCGGATCGAACACGCGCAGGTCTTCCGGGCGCTCGCCAATGCCGGCGAAGCGGATCGGAATGCCGAACTCGCGGGCCAGCGCGAACACCACGCCACCCTTGGCCGTGCCGTCCAGCTTGGTCACCACCAGGCCGGTCACCTTCACCGCTGCATTGAACTGGCGCAGCTGCGAGAGCGCGTTCTGGCCGGTGGTGCCGTCGATCACCATCAGCACTTCGTGCGGGGCGGTTTCATCGATCTTGCCCAGCACGCGGCGGATCTTGCCCAGCTCGTTCATCAGGCCGGACTGGGTATGCAGGCGGCCGGCAGTGTCGGCAATCAGCACCGAGGTGCCACGGGCCTTGCCGGCCTGCAGCGCGTCGTAGGCCACCGAGGCGGCATCGGCGTTCTGCCCCTGGGCGACCACGGCCACGCCGTTGCGCTCGCCCCAGGCCTGCAGCTGGGCCACCGCGGCGGCACGGAAGGTATCGCCGGCGGCCAGCATCAGACTGTGGCCGTCATCCTTGAAGCGCTTGGCCAGCTTGCCGATGGTGGTGGTCTTGCCGACACCGTTGACGCCGACGGTGAGCACGACGAACGGTTTGGCATTGCGGTCGATCACCAGCGGCTGCGCCACCGGCTGCAGGATCGCGATCAGTTCGCTGCGCAGGGCGGCCAGCAGGGCGTTGGCATCGGCGAATTCGCGCGACTTCATGCGCTTGCGCAGGCCTTCCACCAGATCGGTGGTGGCACCCACGCCGACGTCGGCGGTGATCAGGGCGGTTTCCAGCTCGTCCAGCAGATCGTCGTCGAGCTTGGGGTTGCGCGAGAACAGGCCGCCGAAGCTGCGGGCGATGACGCTGTTGCGCAGGCGCTCGCGCCAGCCCGGCTTGCCGGCCGGGGCCGGCGGGGCATCCACCAAGGCCGGCAGGTCGGCGGCCGGGGCGACCGGCTCTTCGGCCGGAACGACCGGGGCCAGCGGCGCCAGCACAGCGGCGGCGGCCAGCGCTTCGGCCTGCACGTCCTCGGCGGCGATGACTGGCTGCGCAGCGGGCTGTGCAGCCGGCACGGCGGGCGTTTCGGCGACGGGCGCCGGCACCAGGGCCGGTTCTGGGGCCAGTTGCGGTGCCGGTGCAGGTGCTACGGCTTCGGCTTCGGCCACCGCAGCGGTGGGCGCTTCTTCGGCCGGGGCGGCAGACGGGAACGCCGCCGCCAGCTCTTCAGCCGAGTAGTGCTGGGTCTTGGGCGCGTCCGGTGCGGCGGCGTCTTGGGGCTTCTTGCGGCGGAAAAAACTGAGCATTGGCAAAAGGCGCTGAAATCAGGGGGATATGCTACCACTCGGGCCTGTCGGGCCGATGTGGACTGAAGGTTGCGGCCGCCCGGCCGCTAACGGGTACGGAGGGCTGCGTTGGGCGGCCCGGAGGCCAACATGAACAGCGTGATGGGAACCGCTCTTTCCGGCATGCGCGCCGCCCAGCAGGGCGTCCAGGTGGCCGCACACAACGTGGCCAACCTGGCGACCCCGGATGCGCAACGGCTGCAGGTGCAGCGCAGCGCGACGGAGCAGGGTGGGGTGGAGACCGTGGTGGCCACCACCGAGCCCGATCCCAGCGCGCCGCTGGGCGACCTGCTGGCGGCGAAAACCGAGGTGGTGGCCTTCGCTGCCAACGCCGCGCTGGTGCGCCGCCAGGACCAGATGCTGGGCACCCTGCTGGATCGCAACGCCTGAGCGGACCTGCTTTGGTAGGTGTCAACCGTTGGTTGGCACACCTCCGCCTCGGTAGGTGTCAACCTTGGTTGACACGCTCTTGGCATGCCAACCAAGGTTGGCATCTACCAGGGCGCGGTTGCGCCGGGCTGTGCCCGGCGGCAACCGCGTCGGTCAGGCCGACAGTTCCAGCAGCAGCTTGTTCAGGCGGGCCACATAGGCACCCGGGTCCTTCAGGCTGTCACCGGCGGCCAGCGCGGCCTGGTCGAACAGCACCCGGCCCAGATCGTCAAAGCGTGCACCATCGGCTTCGGCATCCAGCTTGGCGATCAGCGGGTGGCCCGGATTGATCTCCAGCACCGGCTTGCTGTCGGGCACCTTCTGCCCGCTGGCTTCCAGGATCTGGCGCATCTGCAGGCCCAGGTCCTGTTCGCCGATGGCCAGCACCGCCGGTGAATCGGTCAGGCGGTGCGACACGCGCACTTCGGCCACGTCATCGCCCAGCACCGTCTTCAGCCGCTCCACCAGGGCCTGCTTGTCCTTGGCGGCCGCTTCCTGTTCCTGCTTGTCGGCCTCGCTTTCCAGCGCGCCCAGGTCCAGGTCGCCACGGGCGATATCGACGAAGCCCTTGCCGTCGAAGTCGGTCAGGTAGCCCATCAGCCACTCGTCGATACGATCGGTCAGCAGCAGCACTTCCACGCCCTTCTTGCGGAACACTTCCAGGTGCGGGCTGTTGCGCACCTGGCTGTAGCTCTCGCCGGTCAGGTAGTAGATCTTGTCCTGGCCTTCGGCCATGCGCGCGATGTAATCGGCCAGCGACACGCTCTGTGCATCGGCCTCGCCACGGGTGGAGGCGAAGCGCAGCAGGCCGGCCACCTTCTCGCGGTTGTTGTAGTCCTCGGCCGGGCCTTCCTTCAGCACCTGGCCGAATTCCTTCCAGAAGCTGGCGTATTGCTCGGGCTTGTCGGTGGCCAGCTTGTCCAGCATGTCCAGCGAGCGCTTGGTCAGGGCGGCTTTCATCGAATCGATGACCGGGCCGGACTGCAGGATCTCGCGCGAGACGTTCAGCGAAAGATCGTTGGAATCGACCACGCCCTTGATGAAGCGCAGGTACAGCGGCAGGAACTGCTCGGCCTGGTCCATCACGAACACGCGCTGCACGTACAGCTTCAGGCCCTTGGGCGCGTCGCGGTGGTACAGGTCGAACGGCGCGCGGCCGGGCACGTACAGCAGCGAGGTGTATTCCAGCTTGCCTTCGACCTTGTTGTGGCTCCAGGCCAGCGGATCGCTGTGGTCGTGCGCCACGTGCTTGTAGAACTCGGTGTACTCGGCGTCGCTGATCTCGGTGCGCGGGCGGGTCCACAGCGCGCTGGCGCGGTTGACGGTTTCCCATTCAAGCGCGGCGCCTTCCTCGCCTTCCTTCGGCATCTGGATCGGCAGGCCGATGTGGTCCGAATACTTCTTCAGGATGCTGCGCAGGCGCCAGCCGTCGGCGAAGTCCTGCTCGCCGTCCTTCAGATGCAGCACGATGCGGGTGCCGCGCTCGGCCTTGTCGACGGTGGCGACTTCGAAATCGCCTTCGCCGCGCGAGGTCCAGCGCACGCCTTCGCCTGCGGCCAGGCCGGCGCGGCGCGAGGTCACTTCCACTTCGTCGGCGACGATGAAGGCGCTGTAGAAGCCGACGCCGAACTGGCCGATCAGCTGCGAATCCTTCTTCTGGTCGCCAGACAGCTGGCGCAGGAAGTCGCCGGTACCGGATTTTGCAATCGTACCCAGGTGGGCAATGGCTTCGGCGCGGCTCATGCCGATGCCGTTGTCTTCGATGGTGATGGTGTGGGCGGCGGCATCGAAGCTGACGCGCACGCGCAGCTCGCTGTCACCTTCCAGCAGGGCCGGCTGGGTCAGGGCCTCGAAGCGCAGCTTGTCGGCGGCGTCGGCGGCGTTGGAGACCAGCTCGCGCAGGAAGATTTCCTTGTTCGAGTACAGCGAGTGGATCATCAGCTGCAGCAGCTGCTTGACCTCGGTCTGGAAGCCAAGGGTTTCGGTCTGGGGGGTCTCGGTCATCGATAGGGCTCCGTGTGCAATGCCGCGCCAGCGTGTGCGGCTTCGCCAAGGGGTATGGCTGATTGTCCCGAAATCAAGGGGTTGGTCGGGCAGGGCTGCGCCCTGCACCCGCCGAATCAACGTCAACGTCAACTTCGACGTCAAAAGCGTGCATTCCGTGGGATGGCGGGGCGGTGTCGGACTGCGGGGACGCCGCAAGTACGTCCCTGTAGGCTTGGCAGCCGCATCCATGCGG
>NZ_JACVUD010000056.1:0-27917 GCF_016624905.1 Stenotrophomonas sp. S49
CCCTCCCGCCCTGCCCGCTTCACGAACCCGCGCCAGTCGGCATGGGCGGCTTGGCTCAGTTCGCGGTCGCCCGTGGGCAGCAATCGCATCGACCAGTAGGGGAACATGCGCCGGCCCACGGGGCCGCGTGCCAGCTCGATGATTTCGCGGTGGCTGCTGGACGCCAGTATTCGGCCGTAGGCGATTTTCAGAGCGTCTTCCGGGCCCTCGATGTACTGCAGGAAGCGCTGCCCATCGAACAGCAGCACACCGGTGATGCCCGCGTCGCGGTTGAATCGGGCTGCGTCTTCCATCAGGTGGGTGAGGCGGTCAGGATCGAGGTCCGGCAGTGCCTCGCTGGCATAGGCGATAGCGCGGTTTACCATGGTGCGTGAAGTGGATTTAGCCTGACAGACGAATGTACGGATCGCACGTCAACGCGCAGTCTTCGCCCCGCCATTGCGTTGTGAATTCAGTCTGGACGCCGGTTTACCCGGTCCGTTTGCTGCAGAAGCGCCTGCAGTCGCAGCGCGTTGCCGACCGCATGGCCATGGGCGGTGTTGTCCAGGATGACCCATGTCGGCCCGGCCGTCGCGGATTCCCTGCAGCGGCCTGCCAAGGTCTTCAGGTCTCCCTCTTCATAGGCGCTGTAGTACATGCGCGGGCGGCCATGCCAGCGCCAGTAGCTCCAGTCTCGCGTGCCGCCGGGCTCGCCAGCGAGCGGGTGCCGTGCCGGGTCGGCGGCCACGCGGGCAACACCGTGCCCGGCCAGCATTGCATCGGCCTGGGCAGTAAACCAGCTTGCATGGCGAGGCTCGCAGGCGATGGCTGCGTCGGTACGGCGGCGCAGGGCGCGGAAGAACGCCGTCGCCACGCGCCCGTCGTAGGCCGCGCTGGGCGGGAGCTGCAGCAGCAGCACCCCAAGCCGCTCGCCCAGACGTTCAGCGCCGTACAGAAACGCATCCAGCAGCGGTGCTGTGCCCACCAATGCATGCTCATGGCTGATGGCGCGGGGTATCTTTACGCAGAAACGGAAGTCGGCCGGCACGCTCTGCGCCCAGCGCGCATAGGTCTCTGGCTTGTGTTGCCGGTAGAAGCATGAGTTCACTTCTACCGTTGAAAACCGGCTGGAATAGCGCTGGAGTGCGCTGTCGCCCGGTCCAAACTCGGCCGCGTGCGCAGATGGCAACGACCAGCCCGCGCAGCCGACGCGCGCGGTGCCCGCCGCGTCCGCCATCTCGCCCTCGCTCATGCTGCCCCCCGGATCAAGGGCCGACCGCAGACCACGCGGGCGAACAGGACGGCGTAGGCGCCGATGCGGCGGAAGTGTCCGGTGCAGGGCTTCGCTCGCTGGCCGCAGCCAAGGCGTGGTGGATGCGATGTGCATACCCGCGCAGCGATGGGTCGACCCCGATGATGTAGACGAACCGGCCATCGCAGCGCGGGCGTACCGACTCCAGCCCATCGGTGGACGCCAACACCCGCTTCAGCGCTTTCGCCCAGGCCTTGCCCGGCGCGCAGTCCAGTTCCACCACGACGACCCGTTCGCCGCAGTCCAGCGGCATGGATTCCAGCCGAAGCACCTTGGGCTGATTGGTGCCTTCCTGTTGATTCATGAGTCATGTCTCCCGCAATGGCGACGGCGGCAGTATCCACGGCACGCGCCAACAACGCGTCAATGCACTGCATTGGCAAGGTGTACGCGCGATCTTCGCACCCCGCACACGCCTACACGTCATGATTTTGATGGCCTGAAGTAGACAGTGGGGATAACTTGAAATCCGAGCACGCGAACCAGATGCAGGACTTAGAACGCGGTACGAATAGCGGGTGCAACCTGCTGTTGGTGGAAGATGAATTCGACCTGGCAGAACTGGTCGAGCAGGCACTGGTCGACCAAGGCAACGAAGTCACCCACGCCTACAGTGTGTTTGAAGCGATAAGTCTTCTGAAGGACGGGCAATTCGACGCCGCCATCCTCGATATTGAGCTGCGTGACGGCGTGGTGTTCCCGGTGGCCGATCGCCTGGCTGACCTGGGCGTGCCGTATCTGTTTGCTTCCGCCGTGTACGAGCAGGTAGTGCCAGCCCGCCACCAGCGGGCGCGTTTTGTCGCTAAGCCGTTCCACATCCCGCAGTTGCAGGAAGCGGTGAATGCCACGATCCAGAAGGGTCGGCTGGGAACCCAAACCAACTTATGATCATTTTCGGGAGAAGACCATGAGCAAGTTGCCTTTCAACCCCACCGGCGATGCCAGTGATGAGGACAAGGCGCACACTCCGGACAAGGTCCGTACCGATCGCAGCTGGAAAAAGGGGAAGGACATGCCCGAACAGGAAGAGACCGCTCACCCGGAGGATTACGAGCGCCCGCCAGCCGATCCCACCGGCAACAAGCGCGGGTGAGAGCTGCCGGCCCGCAGCACTATGCCGCCGGTGGCGAGGACAGGTGCTGTGATACCAGGAGGCTCAAGCGATGGACGCCGCCGCTGCGGTTCAGACCAGACCAATCGCCTCTGGAGATGATGCGGATATCGGTCGGCTGGGCAGGCAGCCAACGCATGGACCAATACGGAAAGAACCGGGCGGAAATGTGGGCCCTGCCCAGCTCCACCAGCTCATGATGGCTGCGGGCAGAAATAATGCGATCGTAGACCACATTGATGCTGTCATCCGGCCCTTCGATGTACTGCAGGAAACGGGAACCGTCATGCAAAAGGACACCCGTCACGCCTGCTTCCAGGTTGAAGCGGGCGGCGGCGCGAGTGAGGTCATCCACATCGTCAATGGACAGCCCAGGCACCGCCTCACTTGCGTAGGCGATGGCGCGTAGGGGCACGATAATCTCCAGCGAACGCAGCAGAATGCTGCACGCAAATTTCCCACACCGACTGTAATATGGCGTGAGGCTAGTGTGTTCCGTAGAACCATCCCGCGTAGGGGCTGTTCTTTACCAGATGGCGGTTGTAGTCCTTCTCCCCGTCAGCCCACCACACAGGGCCCCGCTCGCCCAGTCCACGCTTGGCCTTGTCCACTGCACGGCGCGCATCCTGCAACGCCATCACATCACCGGCCCGGATCGCTGCCTGTACCGCGCGCCGGCCGCTCATCAGCCGCGCCACCCACTGCCCCCGCTCGGCCGCGGACAGATGCGGATTGCTGGCGCGCCATAGACGGCCGCGTACGACGATATACCGGCCGTCAGGGGTTAACGGTGCTGAAGTATTCATACGCGGGCTCCTGCAGCCGCCAGACAGCGCCGGAGTTCATACAGCCACGGGATCACAACAATCAATGCAGCTGGGACCAGGATGGCCCACCAGTGCCACGCCTGTGCCCACTGCTTCTGCAGCGCCCACTTTGAATCGGCCTGTACGGCGATCCACAGCAGAAAGACCCATGGCGCGACATCCAGAATACTGTGTACGTGCTGCTCGGCTGGGCTGATGCGCCGGCGGCCGTCTGCACTGGCGGTATCAAGATAGCCAACCACCGCGTGCAGGGCGACCAGTGCAAACAGCATCACCGCCAAGCCCCGACTGGGGGCCAGCGACAGCCAAGCAAGCACGCCCGCCCCGATCAGCGCCAGCTGCACGCCGTGCAGCGCGCTTTCGCGCAGGCCGGATGTGTGGCCAATATCGGTCCGCCTGTGAAAGTGAAAGTCCAGCGTGCCGGCCAGCAGCCAGATGGCATACAGGCACGCCATGATGCCGTTCGTCGTCATGGGGTCAGCACGATCTTCCGGCAATCATCGTCCTTGGCGTCGAACATCGCATAGCCCTGGGCGGCTTCAGCCAGTGTCATGCGGTGCGAGATGATGTTCCCAGGATCCAGTTTCCCTTCCAGAACGGCCGTCAGCAGTTCGGGCATCAGCCCCTGCACATGCGTCTGGCCCATTTTGAAGGTCAGGCCCTTGTCGAACGCGTCGCCCAGCAGAAAACCATGGATGAACCCGGCATACACGCCGGGAATGCTGACCACGCCCCCGCGTCGCGCTGCGGCAATGCATTGGCGAATCGCCACCCCGCTGCTGCCTTCCAGCTTCACCGCGGTCAGCGCGCTTTCCAGAGCGCTCCCTTCAGCCTCAAAGCCGACCGCTTCAATACAGGCATCCACGCCGCGCCCGCTGGTCTGGCTGACGATGTAGTCCGCCGGATCATCCACTTCGCAGAAGTTGATGGGCGTGACGCCGTACGTGCGCTGGGCGAAATCGAGGCGGTAGGGCAGATGATCGACCATGAAAATCGTTTCGGCGCCCAGCAATCGACAGCACGCCGCGCTCATCAGGCCTACGGGACCAGCACCGAAGATGGCCACGGTCGAGCCGGGCTTGATGCCGGCGTTCAACGCCGCCTGGTAGCCGGTAGGCAGGATGTCGGAAAGGAACAGCACCTGCTCATCGGCCACTCCGTCGGGAATGCGCAGCGGGCCCACATTTGCCTTCGGCACGCGCACATACTCGGCCTGCCCGCCCGCAACCCCGCCGTACAGATGGCTGTAACCGAACAGCGCGGCGGGCGGCATCAGGCCTTTGCCGTTGAGCGCAGCGCCCTTGCCTGGGTTGGTCGCTTCACAGGCCGCGTACTCGGCCAGCTGGCAATGGAAACACTCGCCGCAGGCAATCACGAAGGGGATGACCACCCGATCGCCGGGCTGCACCTGGGTCACGCCACGGCCTACTTCCTCCACCACGCCCATGAATTCGTGGCCCAGCACGTCGCCGGTGTGAAGGTCAGGGATCTTTCCACGGTACAGGTGCAGATCGGAACCGCAGATGGCCGTAGCGGTCACACGCAGGATCAGATCGTCGTCGGCCGCCAGTACCGGGTCGGGCACGGTTTCCACCCGAACATCCTTGCGGCCGTGATAGGTCAATGCCTGCATGATCCGTCTCCGTGCGGTTGGAAGCCACAGGGTGGCACCTCGCGCGGGCAGGCCAGGTGACCCGAAGGTATGCGCGCCGTTTACCGGCTGCATGGCTGGCTTAACAGTTCTGTGCGTGGCCGTGGTCACTTCAATCTTGCGCGACCTTCACCGGTGCTTGCGACGCACACGCGCAGTCTCTGCCCGGATCAGCTGGCGCGAGGCACGCATATGTGGAAACGCAATGGACTATCCATTGTACTGCTGGGCCTGATGCTGCTCTTCCTCGGCGGCCAGGTCGCTGCAGGCCTTCAGGTGCATAACCAGGAGCTGCTCCAGCACGGCCGCGCGCCTCTGGACGTCTGGCACTACCTGGGCAGCGGCCATTTCATCAGCGCCACCTTCGAAAACTGGGAGAGTGAATTCCTGCAGATGGGCATGTACGTGCTACTGACCGTCTCGTTGCGCCAGCGCGGCTCTGCTGAATCGCGGCCGCTGGACCCTGCGCAGGAGAACCAGCGCGTAGCGCCAGGCCCGGCCCCATGGCCTGTGCGTCGGGGTGGCATCTGGAAGGCACTGTACGGACATTCCCTCGCCATCGCCTTCGGGTGCATGTTCCTGCTCAGCTTTGCGCTGCACGCGGTAGGAAGCTGGCGGGCGGAACAGTTGGAGCAGCAACTGCAGGGCTTGCCGCCGCCTGGCTTTCTGCAGCACATTTCCGGCAGGACATGCTGGTTCGAGTCCATGCAGAACTGGCAGAGCGAGTTCCTGGCCGTGCTGGCGCTGGTGGTGCTGACCATTTTCCTGCGACAGAAAGATTCACCGCAGTCAAAAGCGGTCGAGGCACCCCATTCACAAACCGGCGACTGACAGGCTCAGCGCTGCCGCGAATCGATGCTTATCTCGCCAGAGGTCTCCAGCATGGCCAAGGCGATGTCCTGGTGTCCATCACAACCGGCCTTGCGCATGGCCACATCCAGGTCTTCAGGTGCAACATTGCAGCGCCGCAGCTGTTCCCAGAACACCTTGCCGTTGCGGACCAGCACTATTGGCGCGCCTTCCACCCAGCGGTGCAGGCGGCGGTTGCGTGCCGTGGCGTAGCCCACCAGCCAGTTCAGCCCCAGCAGCGTTGTGGCCAGGATGAGCCCGCCCAGCAATGAAGTGTCTTCGCCGATCAACGAGTTCTGCACCGCGGTGCCCAGCAGCACGATCACCAGCATATCGAACGGCGCGGACTGCCCGATGGAGCGCTTGCCACTGAGCCGGGTGAGCAGCAGCACCACGATATAGACCGCACTGGCGCGCAGCACGAATTCGAACCAGGGCATTCCCAGATCCAACAGGTCAGTCACGATTCTCTCCAGCATGGTCCTGCACGCAGGCATACCCAAGCGCGCGTCCACAACTTGTGACCTGCCTGACGTGTCGGTGTCTACAGCGGGTGCAAGGCCCACTGGCCGCTGCACAGGCCTTTGCGCAGAATGCGGTAGGCGTCGCGGTCGAACTGGGCAGGTCCGCGGCGCAGACGTCGGGCGGCAGCAAGGGTCTTGCTGCTGCCATGATAGAACCACCCATCAACCACATGGAACTGGCGCAGGTCCGGGCCGCGCTCCTCGATGGCGACCGGCCCCGCGTACGGCCATTGCACGACTTCCAGCAGGGCCAGTGCCTCGCTCAGCCGGCGCTGGTGCTCGGCCACGCTCTCGCGCCCGCAGCACGCGCCCAGGCACTGGCCCAGCATGGACCGGAAGCACGGCCGCCCCGCCGGCAGGCGCTCCAGGCCCAACAGCGAATAGCATAGGCGGTGGTCGTCAGCCAGACGTCGAAGCGCTTCGCGGGCGGAGCGCTCACTGGAGTAGACGCCGTACAGCAGCGGCGCCGATGTCAGGTCGACTTCGCCCGAATGCAGCACGCTCACTTCGCCCCGGTAAAGCCGCAGGCTGAATTGCCGCGGCACCCGCCGCAGCAGGCGGTTATAGAGCGGTCGATGGGTCTTGACCATCGTGGCTTCGAGCAGCTGTGCGCCCAGATCACCGGCCATCGGAAGATGGCTGATGCGCTCGGATTGACGCAGCATCGCGGCTTCTTCCTCGGTGCGCAGGTGATCAAGCACGCGGGTGCGAAGGTTCACACTCTTGCCGATGTACAGGGGCAACCCACCCTCGCGACCGTGGAAGGTGTACACGCCTGGCTGGGCAGGAAGGGCGCGGGCCTGCTCGCGCAGGTGCTCAGGAAAGACATAGCCGGCGGCGCGGGCAGAACGGCGCGCGGACTGGGCGCTTGAAGGCATATACGGCAGCAGCGGGAATCGATGAATGCAGTGAGCAATGATAGGCACCGGCCAGACTGGCGCCAATGCAGGGTCAGACAGAGCGCTGAATGCTTCACGTTGATGCGCCGCGCACCCGGTCTGCACGGCGTGCGCTGCACCGCACACGCACTCTGTAGCGCCCCAATTGAAGGAGCCGCGAGATGACCGATGCCAACAACGCCGCGCTGGGCCATACCCGCTGGGCCATTGCCGAAGGCTACATCCCCGGTTGGAGCAATGGCCCCGAGCCCGAGCTGCAGAGCCATGAAACCTGCTGCATCCTCAATGCCGGCAGTACCGATGCACAGATCAGCCTGATGCTGTACTTCGAGGACCGCGAGCCGCAGGGCCCCTATCTCTTCACCGTGCCGGCGCAGCGCACCTGCCACAAGCGCTTCAACGATCTGCAGGACCCGGCGCCCGTCCCGCGTGGCGCGGGCTTTTCCTGTGTAATCAGTTCGGATGTGCCGGTGGTGGTGCAGCACACACGGCTGGATTCGCGCCAGGCGGAGAACAGCATCATGACCACCATTGCCTACCCGCTGTAGAGCCGCGCCGTGCACATCACGGCGACACTACCGGGCCGCTACGTTTACCCACTCAGGCAGACAGTAACGATTCCCCTTCCGAAGGAGTCGCCCCATGGCTGCCCCCCAGTATCCGAAGCCGCCGTTCAAGGCACAGCAGCAGACGTTCCCCGGCAAGACCAGCAAGATGGACCCGCGCCCGGACCACGGCGAGCAGAGCTACAAGGGCCATCGACAACTGGAAGGCAAGAAGGCGCTGATTACCGGTGGCGACAGCGGTATTGGCGCTGCCGTGGCCATTGCCTACGCCCGCGAAGGCGCTGATGTTGCCATCGCCTTTCTGGAGAGCGAAAAGGACGATGCGGCGGCGATTGGCAAGCTGATACAGGAAGCCGGCCAGAAGTCGGTACTGATCCCCTGCGACATCAGCGATGAGGCGCAGGCCGAAGACCTGGTGAAGCGCGTGGTGCACGAGCTGGGCGGCCTGGACATCCTGGTGAACAACGCCGCCTACCAGCGCTATTACGAGTCGTTCGATCAGATCACCATGGACGACTGGCGCAAGACCTTCGATACCAACGTGCACGCGGTGTTCAACCTGACCCGCCTGTGCGTTCCGCATCTGCAGGACGGCGGCGCGGTCATCAACACCGCATCGGTGAATTCCAAGAAGCCCACGCCGAACATCCTGCCCTACTCCACCACCAAGGGCGCGGTTGCGAATCTGACCATCGGGTTGGCCGGCCTGCTGGCAGAGAAAGGCATCCGGGTAAACGCGGTGCTGCCGGGCCCAATCTGGACGCCGTTCATTCCTGCCGGCATGGCCGCCGAAGAGGTCGAGCAGTTCGGCAGCCAGACGCCGTTTGGCCGACCTGGGCAGCCGGCCGAGCTGGCGTCGGCCTACGTGATGCTGGCCGCCGACAGCGCCAGCTACACCTCCGGCGCGCTGCTGACCATTTCCGGTGGCGCCGTCACGCTCTAAGCGTTCTTCACGCCATTTCTTCCTCCCCCAAGGAATACCGCAATGACCCGCAATCAGTACGACATGCAGAACCCACTCACCCAGTTCCCGCAGCCGACCTACCCGGCGCAGGTACAGACGCCGCCTGGCACGGTGCACGAGCTGAGTCCCAAGGCCGACCATGGTGAGAAGAGTTACGTAGGCCTGGGCCGCATGAAGGGCCGCAAGGCATTGGTGACCGGCGCAGACTCGGGCATCGGCCGCGCCGTGGCGATTGCCTTCGCTCGCGAGGGTGCCGATGTAGCGCTGAACTACCTGCCCGAGGAAGAGGCGGACGCCGCCGAGGTGGTCGCGCTGATCGAGGCCGAAGGGCGCAAGGCCATTGCCCTGCCCGGCGACCTGCAGGACGAGGCGTTCTGCCGCGATCTGGTGGCCAAGGCCGTGGATGCGCTGGGCGGTCTGGACGTTCTGGCCAATATCGCCGGCAAGCAGTTGGCGGTGGAGAAGATCGAGGACCTGGACACCGAGCAGTTCGAGGCCACGTTCCGCACCAACGTGCATGCGCTGTTCTGGGTGTGCAAGGCGGCCTTGCCGCATCTGCCCGCCGGAGCGACCATCATCAACACGGCCTCCATCCAGGCCTATCAGCCTTCGCCCAATCTGCTGGATTACGCGCCGACCAAGGCGGCCATTGTCAATTTCACCAAATCGTTGGCGCAGCAGGTCGCCGAACGCGGCATCCGGGTGAACGCCGTAGCCCCGGGCCCGATCTGGACCCCGTTGCAGCCGGCCGGCGGTCAGCCGCCCGAGGCCATTCCAGAGTTTGGAGCGCAGACACCACTGAAGCGTGCTGGCCAACCGGTAGAGATGGCGTCGGCCTACGTGCTCCTGGCCACCCAGGAATCGAGCTACATCACCGGCGAGGTGATTGGTGCCACCGGCGGCATGCTCCTTCCGTGAGGTCCGAGCCAGATAGCGGGGTAAGCCCCGCACGTGACGCGCAGGGGCATGCCCCCATCCATGCCTACGCGGCCATCGGCGATGGCCGCTCCACGGCGCTGATTGCACCTGACGGCTGCATCGACTGGTGGTGCGCGCCAAACATGGATTCGCCGCCGCTGTTCGATCGCCTGCTGGACGCCGCGGCCGGCGGGCGCTTTGCCCTTCAGGCACGGGGCATCGTGTCTGTACGTCGGCGCTACCGGGTCGACAGCAACGTGCTTGAAACGGAGATCCGCACTTCCACCGGATTCGCCCGTGTTATCGAATCGCTGAACAGCGGTCCGGCCGGGCGCTTACCGTGGTCCGAGCTGGCCAGACGGGTGGAAGGGCTGGCAGGCGAGGTGATCTTCGACCTGCATTACCAGCCGGGTACCCGTGCCGGCACCTGCACGCCGTGGATGAGCGATACCCCCAATGGCTGCGTGCACCACGTGGGTCCGGTGATGACGATGCTGCGCTACCCGGAAGAGACCCGCATCGAACTGTGTGACGACCGCGAGGTGCACGGGCAACTGCGGGTGACGGCGGGCTACCGCGGCGTTGTCGCGTTGCTGGCGTCTCAGGACGAGGTGCTGCCCGTTCCGCCATTGGACGATATCGATACCCGCATTGACCGCTCCGATCGCGAATGGCAGCAATGGGTCGCGGATCTGCACTGCGACAGCCGCCAGCGCAGCGAAGTGATCTGCTCGGCGCTGGCGTTGAAATTCCTGTGGTTCTCACCCACCGGCGCCATTGCCGCAGCCGTGACCGCTTCGCTGCCGGAACGCCTGGGCGGTGACAAGAACTGGGACTATCGATACGCCTGGGTGCGCGACGCCGCCTACATCATCAAAGCCTTCCTGCGCGTGGGCGCCCTGCCCGACGCCAAGGCCGGTTTCAGTTGGTTGATGACCACCATCGGCAGACACCGCCCGGCGCTGCGGCCCTGCTACACCTTGCGCGGCGAAACGGTTGAACAGGAGCGTTACATCGACATACCCGGCTATCACGGCAGCCAGCCGGTACGGGTAGGCAACACTGCAACCGACCAATTGCAGACCTGCGTCTACGGCGATGTGATGGAAATGGCCAGCCGCATGATCGACGCCGGCCATATTCTTGACCCGGCCACCGCCCGGCTGTTGTTCGAGCTGGCCGACGAATGCGCTGACCGGTGGATGCGCAAGGACTGCGGGTTCTGGGAGCTGGAAGACCTGCAGCATTACACCATGTCGAAGGTGGAATGCTGGATGGCCCTTCGCCGTGCGTGCGAACTGGCCGAACAGGGCCACATCACCCGCGCCCGCCTGCCCCGATGGCAGCGCGAGCGCGATCGCATTCTGGACTGGATCGACACGCACTGCTGGCACGAAGAAAAGCAGAGCTATGTAATGCACGCCGGCAGTGACCGACTGGATGCAAGCCTGATGCTGGCATCACGCTTCGGCCTGGCACAGGCGCGGCGCGAGCGGTTCATCGCCACCCGTGAAGCGATGCGCCGTGAACTCAGTGATGCCAGTGGCGATCTGCTGTGGCGCTACAGCGGCATGCAGCAGTGCGAAGGCACGTTCATCAGCTGCGCGTTCTGGATGGTGGAGGCGTATGGCCTGTTGGGCGAGCGCGATGAAGCGCATCGGCTGTTCCATGCCCTGTTGCAGCGGGTTCGCAACGACGTGGGCCTGATGCCCGAGATGTGGGATCCTCTTACCGAGCAAGGGCTGGGAAATACCCCGCAGGGCCTGAGCCATCTGGCCCTGGTGCACGCGGCATTCGCGGTGGATGGGGAGTGAACTTTGCACGCCTCAGCTGGCCAAGGCCAGCTGAGGCGATACACCACGCTCCTGCGCTGCAAGGGCCGCCAGATGATCGGCAAAACCGCCGGTGGCGCGCCCAACCAGGCGAGCGCTGGTGCTGACCACCGGATCACTGGCCCAGCAGATGGACGCGCCGCTTGCCTGCAGTCGTCTCACCAGATCCACATCTTCCGAGCAACGCTGCGCCCCGAAACCTCCGGCGGCCAGATAGGCCGGGGTGGAAACGCCCATGTTGGCGCCGTGTACACGGCCGTGCCCCTGACCCCAACGCTCTGCGCGCTGGAAGCAGTTGCGGAGCCAGGCTTGACTGGGCGCCAGATCGCCCAGGTCCACGACCCCGCAGAACACCTCAGTGCCCGCTTCGCACTGGGCCACCAGCCAATCGGCTGGCACCTGGCTGTCTGCATCGGTGCTGGCCAGCCAACGCGCGCCCATGCGGATAAGCGCATCCGCCGCCGCCGCTCGCGCTGCACCCACGCAGCGGGCCTGCACCTGCACCATGCCGACGCCGTGGCGCCGGCAGATGTCCGCGCTGGCATCCGTGCAGGCATCCAGCGCCACCGTCACCCGTACTGGCTCTCCCCTCAGCCGCGGGTGCGCGGCGGCAATGGACAGCGAGCGCAGGCACGCGTCCAGGCACCCCGCCTCGTTGTGTGCGGGCACCAGTATGCCGATCATCTCAGGCCCTCTTCGCTGGCCAGTGACAGTGGCGCGCGGGACCAGCCCTGCAGGACGAAATCGCTGTCCCGGTAGCAGAACGCTTCCTGCAGCCCGTGCCCCAGCCGCTCGTGCACGAGTGCGGTGCGGCTGGCGCGGCCGTTGAAGGAGGGCAACCAGTGGCAAGCCACCAGCAGTCCGTCATCCTTCAATGCCGCGTGTACCCCGTCGCGCAGTTCCGCAAGCGCGTCCGGCCCCAGGTAGTAGCCCATCTCGCTGCAGACGATCAGGTCGAAGCGGCCGGCCGGCCACTGCTGCGGATGCTGCGCGCAATGCACCTGCACGTGCGGCAGGTGGGCCAGACTGCGGCGCGCCTGGAATGTTGCCCGCGGGCTGATATCGGTTGCCAGCAGGCGCTCGCAGCGGCTGGCCAATGCTTCGGTCAGCACCCCGTTGGAACAGCCCAGCTCCCAACCGCGCTGGAAGCTGCGTCGGGTCAGGCTGGCCATCAGCACACCGCGCTTGCGCTCCTCGTACCACCGGCTGCGATAGCCGAAGGGATCGTCGATGGCATGCACTTCGTCGAAGTACGGCTGGGCACTCATGCGAAATAAACCTCCTGGGTACGGTGGAAACGGTGGAGCACGTGCGCGGGCAGGATGGGCTCGGCCTGCAGCCGGGGCACATCGCCGGTCTGTGTACGGAAACGGGTAATGGCCTGCCGCTTGTGGGCGGCCACCGTGGAAATGTCGAGCAGGCGTGGCGACTCCCATGCCATATGCGCGCAGCCCGGATCCAGCCAGTGCCAACCCCAAACGGGGTACTCAAGCAGGCGGCAACCGACGGCACGCGCGGCACGCCACGCGGCGCGTCCGGCAGCTTCGTGGTCGGGATGGCCATCGAAGCGCCACGGCGCCAGCAGCAGATCATCGTCGCGCACGCACTGCCACAGCCAGTCTTCCAAACCGCTTTCGTGATCGGTCACGCCGCCATCGGCGATGCCCAGATGCACGATGGACTCTGCAGCAATGGACAGCTCGGACAAGGCATCGCGCAGCTCCTCGCGCCGGGCCTGCCGCAGGCGCTGCGGCGTCCACCACTGCTCACCGGGGTAGCACGCCTCGCCGTCGGTCACCGCCACCACCTGCACCGGCATGCCCATGCGGGCGGCGGCGCACATCAGGCCTCCGCAGGCCAACACTTCGTCATCGGGATGCGGTGCAACCACTACAATCCGCCCTGCCCCGGCACACAGCTCGGCCGTGGTCGCTGTGGGTTGCTGCCACAGCCAGTCACAGCGGTCCCATGCGCTCGCTTCCGAACCGCGCCCGTTGATGATGGCTACAGCGCCCATGGTTTCACCTGTGCTGCGCACTGCTGTCCCAGCCATTCCCAATCCTTGTCCGCGTGGCTTTGCCGCAGGAATACGCTCAGATCGGCCCAGCGGCGCGCGTGCGCGTCCTCCATGCACATGGGCGCTGGTCCCAGTGCGCGGCCGGCAAGGTCCAGGATCTGGGTGGCCGCGCGTTCCACCACGCTGCGCGCACGCACGACCTGCACGCGGTGGGTCAGCTGCGGCGCCAGGTCGATCGCGGCGGCCAGCTCGCGCAGCAGCGCGGCGGCCGGTGCCAGAGCGAGGTCAGCCTTGCCCAGCAGACGCGCGCGCAAGCCTTCGCTGCAGGCATGTTGCATGCGCTCTGCAAGCGCGGTGGCCGCGCCGAACCACACGGCCGCAATGCCCGCGCCGCCATGCCAGAACCCGGGACGATCCAGATAGGCATTCAGTGGGCCGACTGCCTCGGCCTGGGCATCGTCGAAACGCACCGTGGTAGACGGTACGCCGGCCATGCCGGGGGCGGGCCACGGCTCGCCCTCCAGTGCATGCCACTGCGATGCATCCACCCGATAGAGCTGCACCCCTGTGTCATCGCGGACGGTTACCAGCGCGGCATCCACCAGATCGCTGCCCGAGCACCAAGGCTTGTCGCCGCGAAGTCGGCCGCTTGTCTCGGCGCGCAGGGTGCAGGCGGGTCCCTCTGCGGCCCAAACCGCCAGCAACTGGCCGTCCGACGGCGCTGCACCGAGTTCGTGCAGGATCGCCACGGCGTCATGATGGGCTTCAAGCACCTTCGCCAGGCACAGGTCCTCATGCCCCAAGGCAGCGAGCCCTCGCCAGCGCTCCAGCGTACGGCCCTGACCAGGCAATGGCAGTGCGTTGACCTGCAGCAGTCGCTGCCGGGCCAGATTCGAAAGCGGTGACGGCAGCACGGTAGCGAGCATTCGCAGTTACATTTGGGGGCAGGCCTTCAACGTAAGTCGCGCGAAGTCACACGGCCGTCTTGCCGATGTAGCGGCCACATGAACGCGCAGTGGCAGCATCATCACAAGCCCTGCGCCGGGCGACTCGTCACGCTGTCTGTACCATTCATGATCGACGCTGTGAGGAGGTATTCAACAGGTCTTCACATGTCCCGCAGCGAACTGCCCGTGTCTTCGCCCGACTCCCTCGCCTATCGCTTGCTGCAGGACAGCGACTGGGCGCATGGTGGGCTTGCAGAGGCGGCGCCGGACGAGCTGCGCACCGTACTGACGATGATTCTGGATTGCCCAGAGCCGCTGTGGATTTCGTGGGGGCCGGACAACCTGTTCTACTTCAACGACGCGTTCTCGCCCTGGATGGGCAACAAACTGGCCGGCGCAATGGCCACGCCGGTGAGAATCGTCTGGCACGACGTGTGGGATGAGTTGGGCGGGGCCATCGCCGATGCAATGGCCGGCACCCACCGCAGCTTCCGCAACCTGCGCGTTTTCATGGACCGCGATGGCACGCGTCGCGAAACCTTCTGGACCTTCTCGTATTCCCCCATCCGCGTGGCCGATGGCAGCGTAGGCGGCATACTGTGCGTGGTCAGCGACCAGACCGAGTTCGTGTCCGAGCGCAACGAGCATTCGCGGCAGGTCGAATCGATCAGTGAGGAGGCAAGGCAGGCCCACGCTGAGCTGGTGAGGGCACGCGAGCAGCTGCGGCAATCGCAGAAGCTGGAAGCCATTGGCCAGCTGACCGGTGGCGTGGCGCACGATTTCAACAATCTTCTGCAGGTCATCACCGGCTCGGTGGACATGCTCCGCTATGGCGAACCCCGCGACGAGCAGCAGCGCCGGCACATCGAAGCCATCGGCGCGGCAGCAGACCGGGCGACCAGCCTGGTCTCGCACCTGCTGTCTTTCTCGCGCAGGCAGACGCTGTCACCGGAAGTGTTCGATCTGGGCAAGGGGGTGGAAGGACTGGCCGACATCATCCGCACCCTGCTCGGCAGCCGGGTGGCATTGCAGCTGGATCTGCCCGATGATCCGCTGCACGTGCTGCTGGACAAGACCCAGCTGGATACGGCCCTGATCAACCTGGCGGTGAACGCACGCGATGCCATCGGCAGGAACGGCACGGTGCGCATCTGCGTGCGCCGGGTCGACACCATGCCTTCGGTACGGTTCGCGCCGCCACTGAAGGGCGCCTTTGCGGCGGTTTCGGTGAGCGATGACGGCTGCGGCATCGAAGAAGCCGTCTTGAGCCAGGTATTCGATCCGTTCTTCACGACCAAGGGTGTGGGTGAAGGCACTGGCTTGGGACTCAGCCAGGTGTTCGGCTTCGTCAAGCAGTCCGAAGGCGAGGTGGATGTCACCAGCACCGTGGGCGAAGGCAGCACGTTCGTCTTGTACCTGCCGCTGACCGACCAGGAGCCCATTTCAATGGAAGGTTCGTCCCTGCATGCACTGCAGGAAGCGAAGGGCCTGAACGTGCTGGTGGTGGAAGACAACGTGGATGTTGCAGCATTCGCGGTTTCGGCATTGCGGGAACTGGGCTGCGGCGTGCAGTTGGCGCGCAACGGCGCAGAGGCTCTGGCCGACCTGGAGCGGCATCATGCGCGCTACGACGTGGTCTTTTCGGATGTGGTAATGCCGGGCATTACCGGCCTGGAACTGGCCAGGACAGTGCGTGCCACCTATCCCGGGCTGCACGTGGTCCTGACCAGCGGCTACAGCGAACTGCTGGCGCGGGAGACCGACCATGGCTTCGTAGTGCTGCGCAAGCCTTATACGCTGGGCGGTCTGGCCGAGGCCATCAAACCGCCGGTGGGTGTGCGAGAGGCGGTTGTGGAATTGGGAAGCGACGACCGGGTGTGGCGCACGGTGGGTTGAATCACAAGGGCGGCGAAACATTGCTGCTTGCTAGCGCGGCTTGCTCACTCCCGTCACTTGCACTGGGTTGCCGGCGCCCATGGCGGCGTTGAGGCAGAAATTCCTGCCTGCCTGGGGTACCTCAAGGCGTTTGAGTCCGGCCTTCGCGCGGCAATCTCCGCACACCCATGTCCTGACCTGCCCAGCAACCGCGCGACCAAGGCCGGAACGGCAACCGCTGGCTGTCGGGCCGCCGCGCATTGCTGCTATCGCACGGCAATGGCGGCAGCGCCCGGGTGATGGATTGGTTCGGCGCGCGCCTGGCGCACTTTTGGAACGTGGTAGTTGCGGTTGACCACCCAGGCAACAACGGCGTGGACGCGATGACCGAGGCCAGGGGCGTGCAGATGAACACTGTTCATGTGCCCACGTGGAAGCGGTTGCTGTCTTCGGCCAGCCCCAGGTGTTCCAGCGCGATCTCCAACCCCAACGCATAGCTCTGCGCACCGTAGCCACTGGCCACCGCCAGCCGGCGCCCCGCACCGGCGGGGATGCAGGTCTCGCGCTGCGCGCCATCGTCGTGCACTTCCACATAGGCGTTATGCAGATGCGGCAGCAGGCGCTGCAGGCGGGCGCTGTCGGCGCACGCACCGGGGTCGAGCAGGGTGATCTCGCCGCGGCTGTGGTCGGCCACGCGCAGTGCGTCCAGCAGTTCCTGTTCGGAACCGCACGCGCGGATGGCGATGGTGGTGCCGGCATCGATCGCGCGTTCCACCAGCGCCTTCAATACTTGGCTGGGCAGCGGTGCGGCCGTGCGGATAAGACGGCCACTGGCTTCCGGGCCACGAATGATGAAGATCGACATGGCTCAGGCCTCCATGGCCAGACGGTGGCGGATGATGCCCAGCGAGAGCGGGTAGCCGCCCTGCGCGTTGCGATGGTCGACCACCACGGCGGCCGGTGCGTGCTGCAGGCGCAGCCGCGATTGCAGGTCCATTTCGCAGGTGGCCTGGACTTCGATGTACTGCGCCGGCAACTGGTCCAGTGCGTGGCCCAGCGCGGCGGCCTGTTCGCACCATTGCTGCTCGTCCACGGCACCCAGTTCCAGCACCACCCAGTCGCGGGGCTGGGCGTCGATCTGGCACAGGCACTGGCGAATCTCTTCCACGCCACTGCAGTCCCTGCACACCACGGGGTGGTTGCCCAACTGCGCGGGCAGGCTCGGCGGCACACTGCTGGGGGTTGCGTGGCGAATCACGATCACGGTCATGGCGGTTCTGGTTTCACACCCTGCGGTGCGGTGATGCCATGGTCGCGGTGGGCTACGTAAAATCGCCAGCCGTGTTCTGCCTGCCCGGCATAAAATCAACGTAACGGCGGGCGCGGTGCGCTGCATCGTCGCCAGCGGGGCGTGAAATTTTATGAAGATTTTACGCGGCGTATCAACGCGGGAATGGGCTTTTTACAGGCATCGATTCGACAATTTCGCATCGGCTGAACAGCCATCCTGTGAGTTGTCATTCCATGTCTCTGCACCTCTTCCCGGGCCAGCGCGTCAGCGCCCAGATCATTGCCACCCGTAGCCTGGCCGGCCTTGTCCTGTTCGCCGGCGCGGCCTTCAGCAGCCATGCGGCCACCGTGTCCGGCTCGGCCGCCATTGCCAATGATTATGTGTGGCGTGGCTCCAGCCAGACCCAAGGCGATGCGGCCGTGCAGGCCGGCTTCAAGGCCAGCGCCGAGTCGGGTTGGTATGCGTCGGTCTGGGGCTCCAATGTCGAATTCGCGCCGGAGACCCATGCCAGCAGCGAGCTGGATTTCATTGCCGGCTGGTCCGGTGGCCTGTCCGACGATTGGGCGCTGGACGTCAACCTGACCCACTACCGGTACCCGTCCACCACGATGGATCTGAACTGGGCCGAGTTGAACAGCACCGTGACCTGGAAGCAGAACTACTGGCTGCAGGTGGCGTACTCGCCCGATGCACTGGCCACCGATGAGCGCGGCGTGTACGCGCAGCTGGGCGCGCGACTGCCGGTCAGCGACAGCGTCCGCTTCGAGGCCGCCGTGGGCCATTACTGGTTGGAAGACGCCTACAACGACAGCTATACGCACGGCCAACTGAGCGGCATCTGGGCCTTCAAGGCGCCGTTCGAACTGCGCGTGACCGCGCACGCCACCGATTCGGCAGCCAAGCGCATCTTCCCCGATCTGGCGGGTTCGCGCGTCGAAGCCGCGCTGCAGGCGTCGTTCTGAACTGAGTCCGGCATCGCGGGCAGGCGCGCCCGCGCGCACGGCGATCCAACCACAACAAGGTGGGACATCCCATGTTCGAGTTCCTTTCCGTAATTGCGCTGGCCCTGTTGCTGGGCTGGCCCATTGGCCGCTATCTGGCGGCGGTGATGCGTGGCAACCCCATGTGGGGTGACCGCGTGTTTGGCCTGATCGAACGGCCGCTCTACCGCATGCTGGGCGTTGCGCCTGGCCAGGGTATGGGCTGGAAGCAGTACGTTACGGCGTTCCTGGTCAGCAATCTGGTGCTGGCCGTGCTGACCCTGGCCATCTTCATGAGCCAGGCCTGGTTGCCGCTGAACCCCAACAACGCGCCGAACATGCGCTGGGACCTGGCGCTGCACACCATGGTCTCGTTCCTGACCAACACCAACCAGCAGCATTATTCCGGCCAGGCGCAGTTGTCCTACTTCGCGCAGATGACCGGCATCGTTGGCCTGCAGGTGATCACTCCGATGATGGGCCTGGCCCTGGTGGTGGCAACCCTGCGCGGCCTGTTTGGCGGGCGCAGGCGCGATGTGCTGGCCGCTGCGGGCAAGGACCGCGCGCCGTCGGTCGTTGCAACCGATGGCGAACCCGACCTGGGCAACTACTGGGCCGATGTCATCCGCCCGGCCGTGCGCCTGATGCTGCCGTTGTGCCTGCTGTGGTCGCTGCTGCTGACCTGGCAGGGCGTGCCGTCCACGTTCGAAGGCGGTCCGGTGGCCACGCCCATCGACGCATCTGCGGGCATGGCCGAGCAGAAGATTCCGTTGGGGCCGGTGGCCTCGATGGTGGCGGCCAAGCAGCTGGGTACCAATGGCGGTGGCTGGTATGGCCCCAACAGTGCCGTGCCGCTGGAAAACCCGACTGCCCTTTCCAACCTGCTGGAAACCCTGGCGCTGATCCTGATTCCGGTCAGCATCGCCTTCATGGTCAGCGCCTTCACCGGGCGCCGCCGCTTCACCGCGCTGGTGGTCGGCACCATGCTGGCCATGTCGCTGGTTTCCAGCGGTGTGGCCCTGTGGTCAGAATCGCTGTCTTCCACCAGTACGGACATTGCACTGATGGAGGGCAAGGAAGTGCGCTTCGGCGCAGATGCTTCCGCGCTGTGGGCGGCGTTGACCACGCAGACCTCCAACGGCTCGGTGAACGCCATGCACGATTCGCTGGCGCCGCTCACCGGCCTGGTCACGATCGGCAACATGCTGGTCAATTCCATCTGGGGTGGTATCGGCTGCGGCCTGCAGCAGTTCCTGGTCTATCTGTTACTGAGCGTGTTCCTGGCCGGCCTGATGACCGGCCGCACCCCGGAACTGTTCGGCCGCAAGATCGAAGCGCCGGAAGTGAAACTGCTGGCCGTGCTGGTGCTGCTGCAGCCGCTGGTGCTGCTGTCCCTTACCGCCATCACCCTGGCCGTGCCCAGCCTGACCGGCAATTCCAACCCGTCCTTCCACGGCATCAGCCAGGTGTTCTATGAATTCACCTCGGCCTTTGCCAACAACGGCTCCGGCTTCGAAGGTCTGGGCGATGCCACCTACTGGTGGAACCTGACCTGTGCGGTGGTGCTGGCGCTGGGCCGCTACCCGGCACTGATCATCCCGTTGGTCATCTCGGCGATGTTGGCGCGCAAGCGTGCCGTTCCGGAAAGCCCGGGCACGCTGCACGTGGAAACGCCCACCTTCGCACTCACCCTGATCGCGGTGGTCGTCATCCTGACCCTGCTTCAGTTCATGCCGGTTCTGGTGCTGGGCCCCATCGCCGATCACCTGGCGCTCAAGGCCTTCTGAGGATTTCCCAATGACTGATACTTCCATGCACACCGGGCATCGCCCTGGTCGCCCGGCGCTGCTTGATGCCGCCGGGTTCAAGGCCGCTGTCATTGCGTCCTTCGCCAAGCTGTCGCCTGGCCATGCCTTCCGCAACCCGGTGATGGCCGTGGTGTGGCTGGGCACCCTGCTCACGGCGGGCCTGACCATCGCCGGCAAGGCCGCCACCGGCACCGGCTGGGCGGTTACCGCACTGCTGCTGGTCACCGTGCTGTTCGCCAACTTCGCCGAGGCCGTGGCCGAAGCGCGCGGTCGCGGCCAGGCCGCCTCGCTGCGCCGTGCACGCAAGGATCTGGTAGCACGCAAAATCAGCGATGCGGCCAATCCAGCCAGCGCGGTCTCGGTGCCGGCCGCCGAACTGCGCCCCGACGATCTGGTGGTGGTGTCGGCAGGCGAGATCGTGCCCGCCGACGGCGAAATCATCCGTGGCTTGGCCACCATCAACGAATCGGCGGTGACCGGCGAATCGGCACCGGTGCTGCGTGAGGCCGGTACCGACCGCTCCGGCGTGATCGGTGGCACCAAGGTGCTGTCCGACGAGATCGTGGTGCGGGTGACCGCCGAACCAGGCAACAGCTTCCTGGACCGCATGATCTCGCTGGTGGAAGGTGCCAACCGGCAGAAGACCCCCAACGAGATCGCGCTGGGCCTGCTGCTGGTCACCATGACGCTGACCTTCCTGATCGTGGTGCTGACCCTGCCGTCCATCGCCGGTTTCGTGGGTATTTCGCTGGACCCGCTGCTGCTGGTCGCGTTGCTGGTCTGCCTGATCCCGACCACCATCGGTGGCCTGCTGCCGGCCATCGGCATTGCCGGCATGAACCGCGCGTTGTCGTCCAACGTGCTGGCCAAGTCGGGCAAGGCGGTGGAAGTGGCCGGTGACGTAGACGTGCTGCTGCTGGACAAGACCGGCACCATCACCCACGGCGATCGCCAGGCCACGGCGTTCCATCCGTTGGCGGGCGTGGACATGCAGCGCCTGCGCGAAGCGGCCCTGCTGTCCTCGCTGGCCGACCCGACCCCGGAAGGCAAGTCGATCGTGAAGCTGGCCCGCCAGCCGAACACGCCCATTGAAGAGCCGGCCAATGCGCACTTCGTGCCGTTCAGTGCGCACACCCGCATGTCCGGTGTCGATCTGAGCCTGGCCGATGGCCAGGTGCGTGCGATCCGCAAGGGCGCCATCGACGCCATGGTGAAGTACGCGCAGTCGCTGGGCTCGGAGCCGTCGCCGGAACTGTCGGCGCGCGTGGAGCAGGTAGCCCGCAATGGTGCAACGCCCCTGGTGGTGGCCGATGGTCGCCACCTGCTGGGCGTGATCGAACTGTCCGACGTGGTCAAGCACGGCATCAAGGAAAAGTTCGCGCAGCTGCGTGCGATGGGGATCAAGACGGTGATGATCACCGGCGACAACCCGCTGACCGCCGCGGCCATCGCTGCCGAAGCCGGCGTGGATGACTACATCGCCGAGGCACGCCCGGAAGACAAGCTGGCCCGCATCCGCCAGGAACAGGCCTCGGGGCGCCTGGTGGCGATGGTGGGCGACGGCACCAACGATGCGCCGGCGCTGGCGCAGGCCGACGTCGGCCTGGCGATGAACTCGGGCACGCAGGCGGCCAAGGAGGCCGGCAACATGGTCGACCTGGATTCGGATCCGGCCAAGCTGCTGCAGGTAGTGGAAGTGGGCAAGCAGCAGTTGATCACCCGCGGCGCGCTGACCACGTTCTCGCTGGCCAACGACGTGTCCAAGTACTTCGCCATCCTGCCGGCGATGTTCGCCGCCGTGCCGTCGATGGCCGCGCTGAACGTGATGCACCTGTCCAGCCCGACCAATGCAGTGGTGGCCGCGCTGATCTTCAACGCGATCATCATTCCGATCCTGATTCCGCTGGCCCTGCGCGGCGTGCGCTTCCGTGCCGCCAGCGCCACCGCGCTGCTGCGCCGCAATGTGCTGGTGTACGGCCTGGGCGGCGTGCTGCTGCCGTTCCCGGCCATCAAATTGGTCGACATGGCGCTGGCCGCCGTGTTCGGTGCCTGAGGACCTGCCATGAACAACATCATTGAACACGCTTCGTCGCACGCCGCTCCCACCCGCAGTGGCGTCTGGCGCGCATCCATCGGCCTGGCGATCACCTCGCTGCTGGGCTTTGGTTTCGTCTACTCGCTGGCGGCCACGAACCTGGGGAAACTGATGTTCCCCGCCGCCGCCAGTGGCAGCCTGATCGAGCGCGACGGCAAGGTGGTCGGTTCGTCACTGGTGGCACAGCCGTTCGCCGATGACCGCTACTTCCAGTCGCGCCCGTCGGCCGCGTCGTACGACGTGATGGCGCTGGCCGGCAGCAACCAGGCCCGCACCAACCCGGACCTGCGCAAGCGGGTGGACGAGGCCCGCGCGGCCGTGGCGGCGCGCGACGGCGTGGCGCCGGAAGCGGTGCCCAGCGACCTGGTGACCCAGTCCGGCGGCGGCATCGATCCGCATCTCTCGCCGCAGGCCGCGCAGATCCAGGTGCAGCGCGTGGCCAAAGCGCGCGGCATGCAGGCTGCCGATGTGCAGGCCCTGCTGGCCAGGCACACCGAAGGCATGCGCTTTGGCCTCTATGGTGCGCCGCACGTGAACGTGCTGGAGCTTAACCTGGCGCTGGACCAGGTGGCACCGGCCCCGACCCGGAACTGAGCGCGGCACGCTCGAATCGAGCCGCCCCTGTGCACGCACAGGGGCCTGCGCACACCTGATGGAACCTTCCCATGAACGATGACCGCAACGCCAAGGCCGATGCGCTGGCGGGCGAACTGCGCCGGCAGAACAGCGGCCACCTGACCGTCTTCCTGGGCGCCGCGCCCGGCGTGGGCAAGACCTACGCCATGCTGTCGCGCGCACGCGAGCTGCGCCGCCAGGGCATCGACCTGGTGGTGGGGATTGTCGAAACGCACGGCCGATCCGAAACCGCCGCACTGGTGGACGGGCTGGAGCTGATTCCGCGCAGGCGCATTGAATACCAAGGCCGCAAGCTGCAGGAGCTGGATGTCGATGCGATCCTGGCGCGCCGTCCGCAGGTGGCGTTGATCGATGAGCTGGCCCATCGCAACGTTCCGGGAAGCCGCCATGAACGGCGCTGGCAGGATGTGATCGATCTGCTGGATGCGGGCATCGATGTCTACACCACGATCAACATCCAGCACCTGGAAAGCCTGAACGACGTCGTCCATCGCATCACTGGCATCCGCGTCAGCGAAACCGTGCCCGATGCGGTGTTCGACCGCCTGCGCGACATCCGCCTGGTCGACCTTCCCGCGCGCGAACTGATCGAACGCCTGAACCAGGGCAAGGTCTACCTGCCCGAACAGGCGACCCACGCCTTGCAGGCGTTCTTTTCGCCGTCCAACCTGGCGGCACTGCGCGAACTGGCCATGCAGACCGCGGCCGACCACGTGGAAGAAGACCTGCGCGAATCGCAGATTGCACGCGGCCTGCCCGGCATTGCGCTGCGCAACCGGGTGTTGATCGCCATTGATGGCATGGGCGCATCGGAATACATGGTGCGCGCGGGGCGCAGGATCGCCCAGCGCCGTGATGCGCCCTGGACGGTGGTGACCGTGCAGTCCGGCAAGCCGGTGGAGGCCGCGCGCCAGGCCGAGCTGGACCGCGCCTTCGCGCTGGCACGCAGCCTGGGTGCGGACGCCGAGGTGGTGCACGGCACCCACGTGGCCGATGCGCTGCTGGACCACGCCGAACGCTGCGGTGTTTCCACGCTGATCGTGGGTCGCACCCGCGAGCGGCCGCTGGCCCGCATGATCAACCGCACGCTGACCCAGCAACTGCTGCAGCGCGGAGCGCATTACGAACTGGTCATCATCAGCTCGCCCGAAGCACGTGCGCGTGCGCGCCGGCGCCTGCGCATTCCCGACCGTTCGCTGCTGCGGCACGATCTGACCGCCGCCGTGCTGGCCACGCTGGGCGCGATCGTGGCTGCGTGGATGGCGCAGCGGTGGCTCGGAATCGACGACATGTCGATGGTCTTCATCGTAGCGGTGATCCTGGTGGCCACCCGCACCAGCATGCTGGGCGTGGTTGGCACCGCGGTGCTGTGCTTCTTCAGCTACAACTTCTTCTTCATTGAACCCACCTTCACCTTCAGCATCAGCGCCAACCGCGGCGTGGCCACGGTGGTCATCTTCCTGGTGGCCGCGCTGGTGTGTGGCAGCCTGGCCACCCGGCTGCGCGCACAGATCCTGGCGCTGCGCGCGGTCAATGCGCAGGCCACGATGATGGAACGGCTGGGGCGCGGCCTGAGCAGCGCGGCCGACCTGGGCCAGGTGCTGCACGTGGGGCGCATTGCGATGGAACGCAGCCTGGGGGTTGCGGTGTGGATCCAGTCCGCCGATCGCACCGAGCAGTCGCCCGGTACGCTGCTGCAGGGCACCGATCGGGCGGCGGCGGACTGGTCATTGGCGCACCACCAGCAGGCCGGGCGCTTCACCGATACGCTGGCCGCCTCGCCGTGGTGGTTCGTTCCGCTGCTGGCCAACCGCACCGTGGTGGGCGTGATGGGGCTGCGCTGGGGCGAGGACACCGCGCGCCTGGCGCCCGAGCAGCGCCGCCTTGCCGAAGCGATGATCGACGATGTGACCCAGGCCATCATGCGCACCCGGCTGGTGGCCGATCTGGAGGGCGCGCGGGTGAGCAATGAAACCGAGCGCCTTCGCTCGGCGCTGCTGTCGTCGGTGTCGCATGACCTGCGCTCGCCGCTGGCGTCGATGATTGGTTCGGCCAGCAGCCTGGTGAGCTACCCGGATGCGCTGTCGGCCGAGGACAAGGCCAACCTGCTGGACACCATCCTGGAGGAGGGCGATCGGCTGGATCGCTACATCCAGAACCTGCTGGACATGACCCGGCTCGGCCACGATGGGCTGACCTTGAACCGGGACTGGGTGGGCGTGGATGAACTGATCGGATCGGCCGCCGGGCGTCTGCACCGGTATCAGCCGGCGGTCACGCTGGATGTGGCCATCGCCGCGGACGTGCCGCCGATATGGGTGCATCCCGCCCTGGTCGAACAGGGCCTGTTCAATGTGCTGGAAAACGCCGCGAAGTTCTCACCGCCGGGGGCGGCGGTGGATGTGTCCGCTCGCCTGCTCGGCGGCAACCTGCAGATCGATGTGCGCGATCGTGGTCCTGGCATTCCCGAGGACGAGCGCAAGCGCATCTTCGACATGTTCTACAGCGTCGAGCGCGGTGACAGGAATCGCAAGGGCACCGGGCTGGGCCTGACCATCGCGCAGGGCATGATCGGTGCGCATGGTGGATCGGTCGAAGCATTTCCCGGGCCGGACGGGGTGGGCACGGTCATCCGCATCACCCTGCCGATGCTGCGGCCGAACCAGTCCTGAGCCTGCCACATGCCAAAAAGATCAGAACAGACTGCAGACGTCCATGTGCTTGTCATCGACGATGAACCGCATATCCGGCGCTTCCTGCAGATCAGCCTGAAGGCTCAGGGCTACACCGTGCTGATGGCAGAGACAGGCCAGAGTGGACTGGATGTGGCACGCAGCTGTGTGGTGGACATCGTCCTGCTGGATATCGGCCTTCCCGACATGGATGGACACGCGGTACTGACGCAACTGAAGGAATTCTCACAGGCGCCCGTCATCATGCTTACGGCCAGGTCCGGCGAGTCAAGCAAGGTGACTGCGCTTGACGGCGGCGCGCGTGATTACGTCACCAAACCGTTCGGCATCGACGAACTGATGGCCCGCATCAGGGTTCTGTTGCGGTCTGCGGACCGGGATCCCGAGGCGCCCTTCTGCTTTGACGATGGCTGTCTGCGCATTGACGAACTGACCCGCGTGGTGATGTTCGAAGATAGACAGTTGGCACTCTCACGCAAGGAGTATGCACTTCTGCTTCTGCTTGCGCGCAACGCAGGGCGTGTGGTGACCCATCCGGCGATACTGACTGAGATATGGGGCCCATCGCATAGCCGCGACGCCCACTACATCCGGATACTTCTGTCGCGCCTTCGGCCGAAGATCGGTGACACCGCTACAGCGCCCCGCTACATCAAGACGCTGCCGGGTGTTGGGCTCCAGTTCCAACCAGCAGCGTAGTGGTCCAAGGGTATATTGCTGCCGGCAAGCGCATGGCGGTACAAGTGCACGCCGATCCGGCTTACGATGCCGATTGGCTATGTGCTGATCCTGATCTTTCCAGTGCTGGCGGCTCTGTTCCGCATTTGCGCCTGCGCGGGCGTTGACGGAAGTGCCCGGATCTCTGCGTGGGACTGCGCCATAGATCAGTTCAAGGGCGGGGCCCTTTTCTTGGCGGTGGGTCCGCTGGTGGGCACGCTGGCTGCCTTCCTCGCCGTCTCGCTGAAAGCGGGCACCGTGCTTAACCCCTTGGCCGTGCTGTTCCTGTTGTTGTTTGCCTACCCGATGGCTGCCATTCCGGCGATGGCGACCGGTGCCATTGTGGGTGCGCTGAAGCCCTGGCTGTGGGGGTGGCGCGCCTTGGCGTTGAGCAGCGCCATAGGTGCACTGCTCTCATCGCTGCCGTCACTTGCCGCGGGCAATCCGCGTGGGTTGAGCGAGGCTGCATTGTTCGCCGCCTGCGGCGCCGTTGCGGGATTGGCGTGTGCGCGCCTGTTTTTTGGGGCGCCTGGCAAGGTAAGCGGTTGATTGGGTACTTGGACGGCTTCAGTCGAGCAAGCTCGACTCTACTGATTGGCGCGGTCGGGTGTCCTCCAGGAACATTGCCATCCATGCGTCCATCACTGTAAAGATGTCGATGCCGCGTTCCGGGGTTTCCGGCGACTCATGCCACCAGATCAAGCCAGCCGCATCTTCCAGCCGGCCCTCCTCCACCGCAACGTAGTCGCCGCCGCCATTGGAGAACACCGTTATCCAGCTGCGGGCAAATGAATCATCCTCCTGGTCAATCATGTCTGAAACGTGTGATTGATCGCAGAGGCGCTGCGGCCCCATCGAACGGGCCGGGAAGAAGGTATACCCGTCGTGGACCGCGCGATGGAAGTCCTGCAGCCTTGCCGGAAGGCGCTTGAACTCTGGTGTGACGAGTGCACCCTCTGTTACTGGGGCACCCCCCACGTAGTAGTAGACGCTGGAGCCATCATGAAAGATGTACGCCATCTCGATCTCGGCACCGACGAGCAGTACCGTACCCAGCAGGCACTCATCGAGCAGCCGCAGTGTTGTCGGAAACTCAGTCGAGAAGCCGCTCCAGCCAGCGGGGTACTGAGGCGGGGCCTCCAGGCTCAGGCCGAACCTGTGCCAACCTGGGGGAAGTGCCAAGCCTGGAGGGACATCCTTGGGGTCAAGGTAGACCTTGCATTCAGGGAATGTCTCCCCGATGTCCCGAGTGACATGATCAATTGAAGTCATTGCACTGCACCTGTGCGTTCCGCGGGTACCGGGGCGGAACGTACGATTGAAGGTTGGCTTTACATGCCTTAACGCAAAATACAGTGCCGGCGCTCAGTCGAGCAAGCTCGACTCTACGGCGCCTGCGTCTGGAAGCCTCCCCTCCCCCTTGCCC